>JAQVQF010000005.1 GCA_028701715.1 Eubacteriales bacterium
CTTCATAAACGCTAAAAACGGCGCTTGGTTTGACGCAATCAGCAGCATGACCGTAGGCAGCTATTATAAGCTTGTGGGAGTCGACTTCAGCAATCCCGAAGTCATTTCCAATTATGCTATAGAACCCTCCTACGACTATATAACCTATAACGATGCGTATGCAACCTATACCTATCTTACCCCGTTTAACGCTGTGCCCGTTCAGCCTCAGCAGACCGTTACTCTTCCTTCCGGTGCAATAGGCATCGACTATGCCGGTTACAAGCATGCGGCCGCCGTTTCTATCGTGGCGGGCGACAACCAGACAATAGCCGAACTCACCGCGAGAGGAAACGACGGAACCGCAAAAGATATAAATTATGCCTATAACATCCTCGTTGATTCCGACAATAAGGTTATCGCAACCGACTTCACCCTCGGTCAGGCGTGCACCTTTGTATGTCCCGAGGGCGGCTATATCATTTCCTATAACGGCAACAAATCGGGTTATGATATTATGGCAAACATTAATATCGGCGACGTTATCACTCTGTATAACATTGATGTAAACGGTGTAAGGCAGATTTCATCCAATATAGCTCTTACCAACGCGGGCTTCACTTATGCGGAACCGATCATCGATGACTCCTCAGACGATGTTTCCGAACCCACCTCCGAGGAAACCTCCGAGGAGACCTCAGAAGAATCCACGGGCGGTTATAATTTCCTGTCCACCGCTTCTAATGTTAAAATTAACGAAGCGGTAACCGGCGAATCCGTATGTATATTCACCACGAACGCAGCTCTTGCCGACAGCAATACCAAATGGTCGGTTAACATAGTTTTAAAGAAGATTGCGGACGGTATCTATGAAGTGGTCAGCGTAAACGCCGGTGATGGCAACAACTTCTCCGGTACTCTTGCAGAAGACGAAATACTCCTTGCGGTTCATTCATCCTCCACCAATCCGGATGATGTGGGCACATATCAAAACGTCTATGGCAAATTAGCCGCACTGGCTCTCGAACCGGGTGATAAGCTCAGCATCGAGGGTATCGATGAAAACGATATTACAAAGCTTGAAGTTATTGAAGAACCCGAAGACGAATCCTCCGAAGATGAATCCTCCGAAGAAACCTCTGCGGAAATTCCCGACACAAGCGACGCAGGCTTTATCGCTCTCGGCGTTATAGCTGCAATCGCCGCAGCCGGAGTTCTTATAATAAAAAAAGTAAGGTAATTTTCGCCTGAAAACCAATGGTAAACAAGACAACAAGCAGCCTTCGGGCTGCTTGTTTTTCGCTTCCTTCGCTATATTTTACCGGCGGCTTTTTTTATTAACAAATTACCGGCGGCAATTACGGGAAGCGATAAAATATACCATAAAAGGCTGTATCCTAAGCAAATTTGTCCGCTTAAATTAAGCGGAAGCTTTGAATAATCCCATATTTTAAGCTTCAGCTTTTTATTGACAATGATGCCCGTTATAAATTCTATCCCGGTTATAACGGCACTGCCAAGCAAGCCGCGTGTATATAAACTCATTTGCTTGGCTTTTTTAAATCTGTTGCACAGTAAATCAATTATATAAAAACAAATTCCTCCGTCAATAAACATGGATATATGGCTTCTTTTTCTGTAAATAAGCTCAAGCATGACATATGAAAATCCGCCCGTTACAAAAAGAACTAAAAAACGTAAAAGTTTTTTGCGCATAGTATGCCTCCGAAAAGCGTTAAGCGTTATGCGTTAAGCGTTAAGCGCAAAACGTTAACGGTTTTGAGATTTGGATACAAATACTATGCGCAATTGTTTATTTTTTTATGCTGACATATTTTGCATCGACATAGCCGATTATACCGTTATATCTGACCGAACACCATTCGCCGCCGCAAGCGCATACGGTCAGTATGCTCTTATCGGGTATTTGCCCGAGTATACGAGCGCTCACGGAAGGCTGCGCGCGCAGATTTAATCTTTTTCCTCCGGCGATTACGGTCGCTATGCCTTCTTTATTGATCCTTGTTTCTTCATCTGCTTTGCTCTCATCGTTTATTTTTAACGGAAGTGTTTTAATTTCCTTGTTTTTAATATTTTCAATATCGGTTTTCTGCGGTTCCGATACCGCTGTAACCGGTGCCGTAGGCTTAGCATCCAAAAATTCGGTTACCGAAAGAGCAAGATTGCATGCTATGGCCTGCAGATTGTTTTTAATCCATTCCGCATCTGAAGGATTATCATGAAAACCGATGCCCACAAGCAAAGCCGGCGCTTTTGTGCGGTTAAGCTCCGCATAGGTAGTGTTGGGAATGACATTAATCAGAGCGGGATTCGGATATAAGCTCTTTAAATTCCTTGCGAAGATATCCGCGGCATGTTTTCCGGCTGTTGAGCCGCTGTAATAATAAATCAGAACGCCCTTTGAATTACCCGCATTACCCATTCCCGCGGTATTGGAATGAATCGACAAATGAAGCCCGTGTTCATTTTCATTGGAATGCGCCGCTGAGCTGCCTGCTGTCATTTTTGCTTTACTGCGGATATAAGAAACATTACCCGCCGTAAGATACGGTTCCATATAGTCGGCGATAATTTTCATGTAATAAGCCTCGGAGCCGCTGTTGTCATAATATTTATTATATTCCTGTGTTGATGGGCTTAAGTATAAAGACGGCATACTGTCAACTCCTTTTATATCAGTATATTAGTAGGAAATAAATATGTTATTTGCAAAAAACTGTTGACAAAATAAAAAAATCGTGATAAAATACGTAAGAAAGAAGAAGAACGTTGTTCTCACCCGCCGTATTAAACAGGCGCGGTCAATAAGCATGTGGTATGTTGTAATCATTAATGTGTTTGTTGTAATGTGGGAATTTCGTTTCCGCATTTTTTATTTTATTAATTTTAATTAAACCCAAATTTTATGGAGGTGTTCAATATCAGCAAAAGAGCGTTAATCAACGAGGAAATCAGGGCGCACGAGGTCCGGGTAATAGATAACGAAGGCAAACAGCTCGGAATACTTAAAATCGATCAGGCGCTGCGCACAGCGGAAAATGTCGGCCTTGATCTTGTTGAAATCGCGGCGGAATCAAAGCCGCCGGTATGCAAAATAATGGATTACGGCAAATACCGTTTTGAAAAAGAAAAAAAAGAAAAGGAAAACCGTAAGAAGCAGCAAATCGCGGAACTTAAAGAACTGCAGCTTACCTGTAATATTGGCGAGCATGATTTTCAAACAAAGGTAGGTCATTCTAACCGTTTCCTGTCTCAGGGGAATAAGGTTAAGGTGCTTGTTAAATTCAAGGGACGCGAAATGGCTCATACCGAACGCGGCGCGGCGCTGCTGGAACGTTTTATGGACGCATGCAGTGAATTCGGTCAGTCGGAAAAACCGGCTGTGCTCGAAGGACGCAATATGATATTGATCATCAATCCGCAAAAGACTAATACAAATTTGAAAGGAAATAAAAAAGATGGGAAAAATCAAGACTCACAAGGCCAGTGCGAAACGCTTTAGACTGACCGCAACGGGTAAGATAAAAATGAATCATCCCGGACATCGTCACAATCTTGGCATAAAAACATCCAAGAGAAAAAGAAAACTTCGTAAGGCAAGCTACGTATCGGACACCAGAATGGATGATCTCAGGCGTATGCTGCCTTATTCCTGAAAGTACGGAGGAAAAATAAATGGCAAGAATTAAACCCGCTCTCATTACGAGAAAAAGAAGAAAAAAGATTTTAAACGCCGCAAAAGGCTACTGGGGTGCTAAGAGCAAGCATTTTAAGATGGCTAAGCAAGCCGTCATGAAATCCGGCAATTATGCGTTTGTCGGCAGAAAACAAAAAAAGAGAGATTTTCGTGCTCTTTGGATAACCCGTATTTCCGCTCAGTGTAAAATTAACGATATCAACTATTCAAAATTTATGTGCGGTCTTAAGAGAAGCGGCATAATCGTCAACAGGAAGATGCTCGCGGAGCTTGCGGTAAGCGACAAGAACGCCTTCGCATCTCTTGTGGACAAAGCAAAAAAAGCTCTTTAAACAGGCTTTTTTATCCTGATAATATCTTTACCGCAAATAAGTGATTCTTCGCATACCGCGAAGGGAGGGAAATAAAGATGGCTGAAATCAAGGTCAAGGAAAACGAATCTATAGACAGCGCTCTCAGAAGATTCAAGAGATCTTATCTCAGAAGCGGCGTTCAGGCCGAGCTTAGAAAAAGAGAGCATTATGAAAAACCCAGTGTAAAGCGCAAGAAAAAGTCTGAGGCTGCTAGAAAAAGAAAATTCAAATAGCTTGAATTTAGGGCTGTATAAGCCCTTTTTCTTTGCGCCGCGCAAAAAGAAATCTGAGGCTGCCAGGAAAAGCCATACAGATCTCTCAAAAAACTGCGGTTTTTATCGAGATCGGTATGCATTCAAATAGCTTGAATTTAGAGCTGTATAAGCCCGGTATAAGACCTTTTATTTTATATTGACAATTAATACCTTCTCGGCTATAATTAAAACAAACAATATCCGGAAAGGTAAAAAAATGATAGGTAATTATACGGCACAGGAAATACTCTCTCACTGCGACCATACCGCGTTGAAACAGACGGCGGTTTGGGAAGACATCAGACAGATATGCGACGACGGTATGCGTTGTAATACCGCTTCGGTCTGCATACCGCCCTGCTTTGTAAAGCAAGCATATGCTTATATTAATCACAGGGTGAGAATCTGTACGGTAATCGGCTTTCCCAACGGCTATCAAACGACAAGGGCAAAGCGCTTTGAAGCGGAAGACGCGGTCGAAAACGGCGCGGATGAAATCGATATGGTAATAAACTTGTCGTTTTTGAAAAATAACAACCCGCAAGCGGCGTTATATGAAATTAACGAAGTTAAAACAGCCTGTCAAGGTAAAATACTTAAGGTCATTATAGAAACCGGCCTGTTGACATATGAAGAAAAGCTTAAGGCTTGTCGGATAGTTTCGGAATCGGACGCCGATTATATAAAAACATCGACAGGCTTTACGGCGTCGGGGGCCACGTTCGACGACGTAAAGCTGCTATGCGGGAATTGCACAGGGAAAAAGGTAAAGGCTGCCGGCGGTATTAAAAGCATCGAGGACGCGGTAAAATTTCTTGAAATCGGTGCCGACCGGCTCGGCTCAAGCTCGCTTGTAAATATGATTGAGGGTAAAATTAATGAATAAAGCAATTTTGCTGGATATGGCGGTAAAAGCGGCGGAAAAAACCTATTCGCCGTATTCCGGTTATGCGGTGGGTGCGGCTCTGCTCGGTAAAAGCGGCAGAATATATACGGGCTGCAATATTGAAAATTCCTCTTTCTCGGCCACCGTCTGCGCGGAAAGAGCTGCGTTTTTTAAAGCTATTGTCGAAGGCGAAAGGGAATTCGCGGCAATCGCGGTAGTCGGAGGTAAGCAGGGCGATTTTCAAAAAGAATGTATGCCCTGCGGTGTCTGCCGTCAGGTAATGGCGGAATTCTGCGGTAACGATTTTAAAATTATCACCTCCGCAAACGAATACATGTTAGATGAGCTGTTACCGGGAGCATTCAATTTTAATAGTATAATGTAGGGGAGGATAGTATCCGCCCGCGATTTTTTGCAAATGAAAGGGGTCTTCCTTACGGAAAACCCCTTTTAATATTTTATTTATATTTGGGTCTCGGTATATAGTGCGTATGAAGCAGCTCATGCGACTTGTGACCGTTGGGCTCGCCGAGATATTCCTCGTAGAGCTTCTTCACGGATTCGTTCTGATGGGATTTACGGAAGGTCTTCGCTTCGTCTTCCGAATACAACGCCTTTGCTCTCAGCTCCTTGGGATCAATATAGCTGAGATCGGTTGCGTTTATAATAGGTTGTCCGCCGCCTGTCACGCATCCGCCGGGGCAGCCCATGATTTCAATGAAATCATACTGCTTTTCGCCGGATTTTATCGATTCGAGAAGACTGCTCGCGTTGCCGGTACCGTGAGCGACAGCCACGCGTACCTTTTTCCCGTTAAGATCAACCTCGGCTTCCTTGACGCCATCGATACCTCTTACGGCGGCAAAATCCACGCTTTCAAGCACCTTGCCCGTTACGATCTCATACACGGTACGCAGCGCGGCTTCCATAACGCCGCCGGTGGCTCCGAAAATTACGGCAGCACCCGTGGATTCACCCATAAGATCGTCGAAATCCTCATCGGGAAGACGGTTAAAATCGATACCCGCGGTGCGTATCATCGCGGCAAGCTCTCTTGTGGTGATAACCGCGTCGACATCCTGAAGCCCGTTATTCGAAAGCTCGGGGCGGGACGCCTCAAACTTCTTTGCGGTGCAGGGCATGACCGATACGGCAAATATTTTCTTGGGATCGATATTATTCTTTTCTGCGTAATATGACTTTATGAGCGCGCCGGTCATTTCATGAGGAGATTTGCAGGTCGAAAGATTCGGGATGAATTCCGGATAAAATGTTTCGCAATACTTTATCCAGCCCGGCGAGCAGGAGGTTATCATGGGCAGCACGCCGTTGTTGGTAAGACGGCCTATAAGCTCGGTGCCTTCCTCTATAATGGTCAGATCAGCTCCGAAATCGGTGTCGAATACCTTGGCGAAGCCCAATCTGCGCAGCGACGCGGCAAGCTTGCCGGTGACTCTGGTTCCAACGGGGAGTCCGAATTCCTCACCCAGCGCGGCGCGTACCGCGGGCGCGGGCTGTACCACCACATGAAGGTCTGGATTGCCGAGCGCGTCCCACACAGCCTTGGTGGAATCCTTTTCATGCAGCGCTCCGGTGGGGCAGGCGACTATACACTGTCCGCAGGCGATACAGGGCGAGTCTATAAGGGGTTTGTCGAAAATGCAACCCACCTGGGTATTCATTCCGCGCTTTGCCACGTTAATGGCTCCTATTTCCTGTATCTTGTTGCACATTGCTATGCAGCGGCGGCACAGAATACATTTGGAATTATCCCTTACGATGGAAGGAGATATATCGTCGATTGCGGTTTCGGTTTTCGGTCCGTCATAGGGGAAATCTCTGACTCCGTATTCGTTGCAGAGCTGCTGAAGCTCGCAGTTGCGGTTTCTTACGCAGCCCGTGCATTCGCGGTTATGATTGGAAAGTAAAAGCTCGAGATTTATTCTTCTCGCCTTGCGTATGGCGGGAGTGTTGGTTTTTATATTCATCCCGTCGGTTACGGGCAGCACGCAGGATGCCTGAAGACCGCGTCCGCCGCCTTCGACAAGGCACATACGGCAGGCGCCGATCTGCTGAACGTCTTTTAGATAGCAAAGGGTGGGTATATTGATCCCGGCTTCGCGTGCGGCCTCGAGAACCGTATAATCGGCGGGGACACTCACCTTGATGCCGTCTATTGTAATATTAACTTTATCCATGGCTATATCCTCCATTATTTCTTACTGATGGCACCGAATTTACATGTATCCACACAGGTGCCGCATTTAATGCATTTGGATTGATCGATCACATACGGTGATTTGATGACGCCGGTAATGGCGTTCACGGGACATTTTCTCGCGCAGGCGGAACAGCCCTTGCACTTTTCGGGATCGATCGTATATATCGCCAACGCCTTGCAGTGACCCGCAGGACAGCGCTTTTCGTAAATATGCGCTTCGTATTCATCCCTGAAGAACTTAATGGTGGCAAGCACGGGATTGGGCGCGGTTTGACCGAGTCCGCAGAGCGCGGTTGCCTTGATAGTATTGGCAAGCTCCTCAAGCTTTTCAATATCTCCGTCCTCACCCTTACCTTCGGTGATTTTGTTGAGTATGTCGAGCATTCTTCTGGTGCCGACACGGCAGGGAGTACATTTACCGCAAGATTCGTCCACGACAAAGCCGAGGAAGAATTTCGCTATATCAACCATGCAGTTGTCCTCGTCCATGACAATCATTCCGCCGGAGCCCATCATACAGCCCATTGATGTCAGAGTGTCATAATCGACGGGTATATCGATAAGGGAAGCGGGAATGCATCCGCCGGAAGGCCCGCCGGTCTGCACTGCCTTGAATTTTTTGCCGTCCGGACAGCCGCCGCCGATTTCTTCGATTATTGTACGCAGCGATGTACCCATGGGTATTTCAACAAGCCCGGTGTGCTTTATCTTTCCGCCGAGGGCGAAAATTTTTGTGCCCTTGGATTTTTCGGTACCCATGGAGGCGAACCATTCCGCGCCGTTGAGTATTATCTGTGTAATATTGGCATAAGTTTCGACGTTATTTATTATGCTGGGTTTGCCGAAAAGCCCCTTCACGGCGGGGAAGGGAGGACGGGGTTTCGGCTCGCCGCGATTGCCTTCGATTGAAGTCATAAGCGCGGTTTCCTCTCCGCAGACAAACGCGCCCGCGCCGAGTCTGAGCTTTATGTCGAAATTAAACCCAGTTCCGAATATATCGTTGCCGAGCAGTCCGTATTCATGTGCCTGGTCTATTGCTATTTGTAAACGCTTGACCGCGATGGGGTATTCCGCGCGTACATAAACATAGCCTTCGTCCGAACCTATCGCATAGCCGGCAATTGCCATCGCTTCAAGCAGCGAGTGGGGGTCGCCTTCAAGCACGGAACGATCCATGAAAGCTCCGGGGTCGCCTTCGTCTGCATTGCAGATAACGTATTTTTTATCGGAAACAGAAGCCGCTGCAAACTGCCATTTTCTTCCGGTGGGGAAGCCTCCGCCGCCTCTGCCGCGCAGACCCGAAGCCAAAATGGTTTCGCTGACCTGCTTGGGAGTCATTTCGGTCAATACTTTTCCGAGCGCTTCATAACCGCGCATGGCTATGTATTCGTCAATGCTTTCCGGATCGATTACGCCGCAGTTGCGTAAAGCCACTCTTTTTTGGCTTTTATAGAACGCTGTTTCGTTCAGAGAAGTTATTTCATCCGCTTTGGCGTCTTTTTCGGCGGGATCGTTGTAAATAAGTCTCTTAACGGGACGCCCTTTGAGCAGGTGCTCCTCGACAATTTCGGGAATATCGGCAGCGGTGACTCTCGAATAGAAAATTCCTTCGGGATAAACGATCATAATGGGACCGAGAGCGCAAAGGCCGAAGCATCCGGTCTGCACTATCTTGATTTCATCCTGAAGCTCTTTCTTATCAAGCTCGTTCTTCAAAGCTTCTTTGACGGTTTCACTGCCGGAGGAGGTACAGCCGGTACCTGCGCAGATTAGAATATGTGCACGAATCATTTAATAGTCCTCCGTTTATATTTTAGCGTTGCCGATGGTATACTCAACGACGGGTTTACCGCCCTTGATATGTTCGGCGACGACTCTTTTTGCCATCTCGGGGGTCATTTTCACATAAGTTACCTTTTCTTTGCCGTTTTCGAAAACCTCTACGACGGGTTCAAACTGGCATATGCCGATACAGCCGGTCTGCGAAACCGTGGCTCTGTCGGCGACTCCCTGTAACGCGACTTCCTCAACAAGAGTGTTTAGGACAGGTCTTGCCCCTGCCGCGATACCGCAGGTTGCCATACCGACGACGATACGAATATCGTTTTCGCCTTCACGGAGAGCTATTTTACTAAGCATACGCTCTCTGATTTTGGCAAGTTCTTCTAATGATTTCATTGCTGTAATCCTTTCGGTTCAATAAATTATTTATATATGCATTTATACATTTATACATTATTGTCATATTGTTCGTTAAGATATTCATTTATCCACATTATTACCTCCGGTTCGGAAAGAGGTATTTCACCCAGCGTTTTCTTTAAAACAGACGTATCAAGGCTGATCGACCCTCCGGGAAAGGTATGAATGTAAACAAGGTTTACGTTCCCCAAGCTCTGTATCAGCGTACAAAGGGTTGATACAATATCGCCGACCGGGGTAAAATCAATGCTGTCTTTGTAAAACAATGCGCAAATCAACGTGCCGTGGTTTATCGGGTCCGCGCTTTCGGTTGTGCTTTGTATGGTCAGGCTTCCGCCCGTCTGCTCGGCCGCCAGCTTAAAAAAAGGTATGCCGAGTCCGACCTTGCGGGTGGTACGCGTTGTGTAGAAAGGGTCTGAAACTCTCTTCAGGGTTTCCTCATCCATTCCGCGTCCGTCGTCTTTTATGGTGACGCGCAATGTTTTTTCATTTTCATCGATAACAATTTCTACGTTCTTTGCGTTCGCCGCCAATGAATTTTGCGTTATGTCAAGTATGTTCAGCGATAATTCCTTCATTTTTATGACCGTTCATTTTTACAAAACCGTAAGGCCTTATATTATGGTTAAAAGATATACCTTTCAATCGCCTTTTAAAAACATGAAAAGCTGCTCTCTTATCATTTCCGGGCTGCCGTTGTTCGGGCTGCTGTTTATCTCAATATAGTTGACCGCTTCGCTTATATCCCAAAGATAATGCGCGTCGCTGTTTCTGAGGATTATTTTGCCCTTAACGGAAGGATATTTACGGATAAAATCATTTTTATCCGCATTGGCAGACGCATTAGCGGACGCATTGGCGGAAATCTCGACACAATTGAAATATGGTTTTTCCGGCATTGTACCGAGTATTCCGATTATTCCGTTTGATATTTTATCGGCATGAGCCGGAAAGCACAGCCCCCCGTGTTCGGTTGCGAGCGTATATGCTTCCTCAAGCGATAAGGAGGAAGCGGGAGGAAGCAGATAATCCTCCGTACCGATAATTTCGTCGTTTTCGTTTAAAATATACTGATTTCCGAATATGTCGGGCTTGTTTTTTATTTTTATCTTATATTTACAGAAATTGCTTTCAAATCTCACCGCGTCATCAAGCCGCTTAAAAAGGCATATCATGTGGATTTCCTCGGCGGTGGTAAGCTCCATGCCGGCTATCGGAACGATACCCTGCTTTTTGCAGGCCGCAAAGAACGCCGGACAGTTGGCGCAGGTGTTGTGGTCGGTGAGCGCGATAACGTCAAGCCCCTTGATCTTCGCCATGCCGGCGATATTGCCCGCGGTCATGTCGTCGTCGCCGCAGGGCGAAAGACAGGAATGAATGTGAAGATCGTAGAAAAGCCTATTCATTTGATAAATTTCCGATAATCAGACAGGCTTCGTAAAGCGGCTTATCCGTCCGAAGCACGTTTATATTCTTGCTTTCGGCGGTTTTTATAAAGATTTCATCCAACACGGCGTTTTCGCATACGACAACACACGCGAGGTCGAGAAGCGACGCCACGGCAAGCACATTGATATTGGTCATGATAGTCAGCCACAGACAGCCCTGTTCGGCTTTTCCCATAACCCAGCTTAACAGATCGCCCGCGTAACAGCCTTCGACCATTTTTGACTTATTGCTTAAGGATATGACCTCAAACCCGGTTTTTTCCATAAGAGCTTCAACCGTCATTGCAAGCCGCGCCTTTCGGTTTTTGATTTCAGCATTCTTCGCTTTTTAAAGCGTCCTTTAATTTTTCACGCATTACGACAATACATTCCTCGTATTTTACGTTTCCCTTGACCACATCCTCCGCGAAGGCGCGGCAGGTAGGCGAACCGCAGGAACCGCAGTCCAGCTCGGGAAGCGTTTTGAAAACCTCGTCTATATCGGACATAAGCTTCATCGCTTGCTTTCTGTCGGGGCCAAGCGACGAAACCGCCTTGTAATTATCGTCAAAGCATATTGCGTATTCATCCGGCATACCGATTTCCGGCGCGGATTCGGGCGGATGATTCTGCGAAACGGGCAGATAGCGTTTGACGTTGCGGAGCCTGACACGCGCCAAATACGGGTTTTCCACGGTGAGCACGCCGCCCACGCAGCCGCCGCTGCAAGCGTTAAGCTCCACAAAATCAAGATTGCGGTGCTGCGCCGTATCTATATCCTCCAGCACCTTGATAATATTTTCAATACCGTCGGCGGCAAGATAATGGTCGTTCATCAGGGAGGAGGATTCGCCTCCGCTTATCGCCCAGCCCACCCCTATCATTCCCGTTCTCGAATATGGTATCGGCGTAATGCGTTTTTTCATCACGTTGAGCAACTCAAAGTAAAGGTCGCTCATCGACACGACCATATCGATATTGCTTTTGTAACCCACAAGGTTGTTTTTTACGTAACTGACCTTGGCGGGGCAGGGAGATATAAATACCGTACAAATATCGTCGTCCTTAAGCTCAGGGTGCTTTTTCTTCGCTTTTTCCCGCGCGATTATTCC
Source organism: Eubacteriales bacterium (assembly GCA_028701715.1). GTDB lineage: Bacteria > Bacillota > Clostridia > Oscillospirales > CAG-382 > UBA1206. The sequence continues at coordinate 12,153 of JAQVQF010000005.1, forward strand.
CGCAAGCTCCATGGGAGGCATTATCGGCATTAGATTCTTAACAAGCGTGGGAAATCTGAGCGACACCAGTCTGACAACCACGGGACAGGCCGAGCTGATAACCGGTAAATTTATGTCTTCGCGTTTTAAATATCTGCGTGTGTATTCGGTGATAAGCTCGGCTGCGCAGGCAACCTCAAAAACGTCGTCGAACCCCAAGTCAAGCAAGCCCTGAAGCAGATAATCTATGTCGTCAAGATGCTCGAACTGACCGTAAAAGGTCGGCGCGGGAAGCGCGATGGTATATTTATCCTTCGGTATGGCGGAATATTTGTCGAAAACCGCTTTTTTAGCCTGATGCGGACATTGGCGTATACATTCGCCGCAGTCGATACATCTGTTGGAATCTATAACCGCGTGACCGTTCCTTATTCGTATAGCTTCGGTCGGGCAGCGCTTGAGGCAGTGCGTACAGCCCTTGCATTTTTCCACGTCGAGAGAAACGGAATGTTTGTATTCGGCCATATGCACCTTCCTTTCATCTGCTTTTAATAACGCAGCATTGCTGCCGCCTATACATTGACCGTCATAGTGATGACCGTGCCCTTGCCGAGCGCGGTCTGTATATCCATTATATCGGTATAGCGTTTCATGTTGGGAAGTCCCATGCCGGCTCCGAAACCCAGTGCCCTGATATTGTCGGGAGCGGTGGAATAGCCCTCTTTCATGGCAAGCGCCACGTCCGCGATACCCGGGCCGTGGTCGGTAAGCACGACAACTATTTTGTCCTCGTAAATAAAAAGCTCCGCAATACCGCCGCCCGCATGGATGACCATATTGATTTCGCCCTCATACATGGCGATTGAAGCTCTTTTTATCGTTTCCGGAGGGAAGCCGATACGGCGGAGGATGCGTTTGACCTGTACCGAAGCTTCTCCGGCCGTGGTAAAATTGCTGCCGTCAACTTCGAACCTGTACGATAAGCATTCGCAGTCCAACTCATTCACCCGCTTTGCCTGTAAGCCCGCCGGCATACAGCATACCGCAGGCCTCATACATACGATACGCGGTTTTTATGACCGCGATGCCGCTCTGCCTTGCGATTGCCAATATTTCATCGGACGGAGCCTTGTTCCTTACGAAAACGACGCATTTCATATCCATCATTTCCGCGGTGCGTATCACCTGGGGGTTGACAAGCCCCGTCAGAAGAACCGCTTGATTCTTAACATACGCGAGTACATCGCTCATCATGTCGCTTCCGCATGCGGAAAAAACCTCCTCACCGGAGATTTCCTCACAGCATAAAATTGTTCCGTTAAGAATTGACGCGATTTCAGAAATTTTCATGAATGTATTCCTTATTTATATTTCGCAAGGATACCCTTTATGTCGGCGGGGGTAAGGCGTCCGTAAACGTCGCCGCTTATGACCATAACCGGAGCGAGTCCGCAGCAGCCCAGGCAGCGGGTGTCCTGAATGGTAAACTTGCCGTCGGCGGTGGTTTCGCCTGCTTTGATTCCCAAATTTTTTTCGACTTCCTCAAGCACGGCCTGAGCGCCCTTAACATAGCAAGCGGTGCCGGTGCATACGCTTACGACATGCTCGCCCTTGGGCTGGAGAGAAAACTGCGCGTAGAAAGTGGCGACGCCGTATACATCCGACACGGGAATGCCGAGCGATTCTGCGATAATAGACTGCGTTTCAAAGGAAAGATAGCCGTAAAGGTCCTGCGCCATCTGCATTATTGGCATCAGAGGCCCCTGAACGTCCTTATGCTCGGCTATGAACGCGCGAAGCTCACAGTCCTTTTGTTCGATTTGCTCCTTGGAAAGTGCCATTTATATAGCCTCCTGGTATTTATTGTTCGCGCACGGAATTTACACCCCGTACCGAGTAAGTATAGCACGATTATATGAAAATTACAATAGAAAAAGCGAAATTTGTCATATCGCAGAGCGTATTTTTACATGTAATTTCATCCATTCATACTTACTATATACGAAAAAAATTCTGTAAGGCTTGTCTTTAATTATCAATGATGTATAATTGGGATGTATTGAAAAACTCATTTCGGGTTTTTCGTCAGCTCTTATCGGCTTATATGAAATAATTGTAAAAAACACTCTGATTTTTTAATTTATATCCGTATATTATAATGAAACATGTTTCATAGAATTTCGTTTAAAGGAGGTGTACTGTGTGAGATTGGATCCGACGGTGATTGACGGGTATTTAAGCGGCGTAAAGACCGGCAGCAAAGAATCCTTTGAAAGCGTATATCGTTATTCAAAGGAGCTGCTTTATGTTTATGCGTTGTCGGTAACCGGCGACAGACTCGGCGCAGAGGACGCGGTACAGGAAGCTTATGTCAAGGTGTGGCAGAACGCGGACAAATATAAGCCGGGCGGCAACGGACTTGCCTGGCTGATTACCATCGCGCGGCATGCCGCTCTCGATGAAAAAGATAAGCGGCGTTGCATAGTGGTTTCCGACGAAACGGCGAAGAAGGGCCTGCGAAAGAGCCATGAGGAGGCTGTCGTCTGCGCCGATTATGTGGATTTCATTATGAAAAATCTAAAGGAAAACGAACGGCAGGTGGCGATGCTTCATATCTACGGGGATTATACCATAAAGGATATTGCGGTTATGCTCAATATCCCCGTGACCGCCGCTCAATGGCGTTATACATCCGCTTTAAAGAAGCTTAAAGCGGCACTTGTAAGGGAGGGAACGGTAAATGGATGAGCTGAAAAATAAAATAAAAGAAGATATTAAAAAAGATGCCTGTAAAAACACGCCCGACGACATAGGATATGTCTGGAAAGCCATAGAGGAACCAAAAAAGCCGAGCCGATTGAACAGACTTTCGCTTATCGCCGCCTGTGTGACATTTATGATATTAGTTGCGGCGGTGACGGGAATAATATTGATGCCCAACGGAGGATTGTTCGGCGATAACAGCGCGGTTAGCGGTGCGTTGCATCCCGAAACCTCCGAAGAAACGGTCACATTCGCAGAAATGCATCCCGAGCTTGCCACATTGCCAGAGGATAACGGTATCAGATTCATTTACGCGGATAGCAATGCATATGAGGATACCGAACAGGGGGAGAACGCGGCGAAGATATATTCCTATGTTTTTGCCCCCGGCAGTTCCCTGTATATTGAAAACACACCGGATAACCTCCCGGCGGATTACTGGACGGTAGAGCTTAAATCCAAAGGAGAGGTTGTTAATACCTTCCGTTTGTATATAGACGGGCATTTTACCTATATAGAGCCGTCGGATACCGGAAACGCGGGCAAATATGAATGGTTCTATAATCCGGGATTGTTTAGGGTATGTAACGGAGCGGAAAGCTTTGCAACGGAGCATCCCGACTGTGTACCGGATAAGGAGAAACTGGATTTAACCATAACCGTTCAAAATGAAATATACGGCTGCCGTAAAAACGATATTGCGGAGAATATTTTTAAATATTTTATGAAAGACGGAAGCCTGCCCTGCTTTGACTTTCAATTCCTTCCGCTTCCGAGGACCGATTATGCCAGAATAATCTTTGCCGGTACAAATACAGCCGTTTCGTGTAGAATATATACAATGGGATTGGTTGAATATTATATCAGCTATAACGGGAATTCGTCAAAAAATGTCAGCGGATTTTTCTTTAATTACGAAGGCTATGATTTTGAATGCTTTAAGGTGGTTCCCGAAGGAAAGCTTTCAGAAAAACATCCTGAATTATTAACCCTCCCGGAAGGATATAACATAAGCTATGCCGTCGGAAATTCGGATATTTACACGCAAGTTCCGCAGGCCGAAGCGGCACAGTGGTATCAGAATGTTTTAAAGCCGGAGGAGGCCTTGTACTTGAATGCCGATTCGGGAGCATACGAATATATATGGGTTAGGCTTGTTGACGGTAACGGTAATATTAAATATTCAATGAGGATCAACAGTAACGGCATGTTCCTGATAGAAACAGACGGTGTTTTAGAGTGGTACAAGGGACCAAAGGCCGAATGGAGCTTCACCGCGACAACCTTTTCCGATATAAATCCGCTTCTTACCGTAATTCCGGAGGATACGGTAACGGTAATAGGAAAGGATAATGGTTCCTTCACTTTAACCGGGAAGGATATTGAAGATATATGGGAAAAGGCAATCGACGGCGGAAACGCTCTCTGCGCCGACAAGGATACCGATATAATCAATAAATTGCTTTTAGATACTCAAGCATGCTATTATATCACATGGGAGGACGGTTATTCGTATTGCGCTGAGATATATGAAAACGGTTTGATACGCTTTGCGAAAACCGATCCGCTGGCGGTTTATGACAGTATTCCGTATGAGTATTACATGAGCGATACCGGTGCGGAGGCGTATCTTCTGCTGGTTGAGCTGACGGCAGCCGGTGGTTGACAGTCAGACGAGACAAGCGCCGCCGAGGAGACGGAAGTGAATAGTTGTTTTCGGATAAAATTAATAACAGCAATCAAAGTAAAATTTTTATATCGAAAAACCGCCGTCGGGCGGTTTTTTCGTTTTGGTTGTTTTTATCGGTTGTTTATGGTATGATATAATAAATAAAAAATAATTAAATTTCGGACGGATTTTTGTCTTTCGTACCGTTGTTTAATATGAAGCATGTTTCAAAGGAGTGGAGAGATTGAGGGTTCAGCCTGAAGCGGTCGACGGGTATCTTTGCGGTTTAAGAAGCGGAAACAAAGAAAATCTCGGAGATCTTTACCGTTATATGGGAGGGCTTTTATACTTTTACGCTTTATCGATCGTAAAGGAACGGCATACCGCCGAGGATGTGGTTCAGGATGTTTTCGTTAAGGTTTATAAGAATATTCAAAAATATAAACCCGGCACAAACGGGCTGATGTGGCTTATGAAAATTACAAAAAATACTGCCATAGACGCCAAAGATACACGTCCTTTAACGGTAATAACCGAAAAGACGGGAAAAAAGAAAAGCCCTGAATTTGCGGTGACGGGTGCGGCATTTGTTGATTACATACTCGGACACTTGAAAAAAAGCGAACGTCAGGTTGTAACGATGCGTCTTTACGGAGGCTGTACCTTCACAGAGGTGGGCAAGTTACTTGGAATTACGGAAAACGCGGCTGAACTGCGTTACAGGTCGGCAATGAAAAAGCTCAAAACCTTACTCGAAAAGGAGGGTATACATTATGGATGAGCTTGAAAAAAAGATAACCGGGGAATTGGAAAAAGACGCGGATAAATATATGTCCGACGATATTTCTTCGGTATGGAAAATTATTAAGGAAGAAAAAATGATAAAAAAACACAACAAATTATGGCTGTCGGCGGCGTGCCTGACCTTTGTCATGTTGATGACTACACTTGTTATATTAGCATTCACTGATAACAGTAAAGGTAATATTATTGATACAAGTAAAGATTCGTATTTTGATCGGACCTATGCTGTCCCGGTACGTAAAGAACAACCCGGTACAATAGGTTTAACATATGAATACCGTGATGGTGTATATGTTGTAACAGGTTGTACTACAGAATCGAGTAATATAAACATACCCTCTGAATACGATGACGGCATTCATGGGATTGCTAAAGTTACAGCGATCGCAGAAAGCGCATTTATAGGCGCGGAATATATTGTTGAGCTGCAATTACCTTCATCGTTGGAATCGATAGGCGAAAACGCCTTCAACGATTGCATAAATATTGAAACGATATATTTTTACGCAATCCGATGTAATGACCTTTATGACATCTACAGTGTTCGCTGTGATTTTTTCAAAAATTGCGGTACAGAGGAAAAGGGTATAGATTTAATTATCGGTTCGGAAGTCACACGTATTCCGGGCGGCTTTTCCGCAATTGAGACTCTTCCGCAGGGTGGCTGTAAGTCTTATACTTATATAAAGTCAATTAATTTTATGAAAGGAAGCGTTTGTGCGGAGATAGGCAATCTTGCATTTCCCGGAATAGGGATAACTGAATTAAACTTGCCTGAATCCGTTAAAATAATAAAGGAAGTGGCGTTCTTAAATTGCACTTCACTTGAAAAACTCTATATACCCGGTGTAAAAGAAATCAGACGGAGAGCGTTCTATAAATGTGAAAAAATTTCTGAAATAATCTTTTCGAATAACCTTGAGGACGTAGGTTCCCTTGCTTTTGAGGGAACACCGTGGCTGGAAAAGCAAAAAAATGATAATTATAATGGTATTATCGGTAATGGAATTTTTTATGAATATACCGACGATAATATAATTATACCCGACGGAGTTTTACATTTTTCAGGAGGGTATCATATATATAAGCATAATTATACATCAATACAAATACCGGAAGGTGTATTAACGATAGGGTATTCTGCAGTTTGTCTCATAACACTAAAAACAGTTTATCTTCCGGCAAGCTTGGTTTCGATAGGGGATTTTAATTTCCCTGTCGGAGGTGAACTTGAAAAAGTTTATTACGCCGGAAGCCGTGAGGAATGGGAAAAGATTAAAATAGGCGAAAATAACGGCGCATTGAATAGTGCGGAAATTATTTTCGGCAAATAAAAATTATAGACTACCTTAAATTAAACGAAAAAAAGGTGGTCTATTATTTTGCGCTGCCTTGCGGTTGACGGATAATTATGTTACAATATTAAAAATTCCTTGATTTTTTACTCCGAAAACAAGCGCTTGCGCCGTTGATTATAATGGAACCGGTTACCGAATAAATGAACATGGAGGGCAGGAATGTGAAAGTTGATATTAAAATCGTTGACAATTACCTTTGCGGCGCTAAAAAGGGGAACGAAAATGATTTTAACCTGCTTTATTCCTATACCAAGGATCTGCTGTACGCTTACGCGCTGACTATCGTAAAAGACCGTTTTGCTGCGGAGGATGCGGTGCAGGAGACTTTTGCAAAGGTCTATAAAAACCTGGGTAAATATATACCCGGAACCAACGGTCTCGCTTGGCTGATACATATCGCCAAAAATACCGCAATAGACGAAAAGGAAAAGCGTAAGGCTGTGGTGATAACAGATATCGGCGGCTTCCGCGCAAGCCATGAAAACGCGGTGGTTTCGGCGGTATATTTGGATTATCTTCTTGAAAAGCTGACTAAGCAGGAACGGCAGACAATCATACTTCGCCTTTACGGTGAATGCACAGCCAAAGAAACGGCGGTTTTGCTTAAAATCCCCGTAACGACTGCGGAATGGCGTTATAAGACGGCGCTTAAAAAGCTGAAATCCTCACTTGGAAAGGATGGTATTTACAATGAATGATTTCGAAAATAAAGTCAAGGAAGCCCTTGAAAAGGAAATAGCGAAATATTCACCCGACGATGTTGACGCGGTCAGGCAAGCCGTGTCGGAAGAAAAGAACATAAACACAAAATGGAATAAAATATATGTCGTGGCTGCCTGCTTGACCTTTATAGTACTCGTAGGCTCGATTGCGGGAATATTGCTTAAAGGTAACGGAAACGGAAGTATAACGGAAAATTCGACGGTGAGCGGCGCCGGTCATGATGATTCGCAGGATGTGTCGCAGGATGAATCGCAGGATGTGTCACAAGATGAATCGGAAGCCGAGATAATTACCCTTGCGGAAAAACATCCCGAGCTTGCAGCGCTGCCGGAAGGTTATATGTTTTCTTGTTATACATCAAAAGAATTACAAATGGATTACGATATAATTCAGTATAACGAAAAAGAGATGCCTGAATTATATTTTAACTATATAGATCCTGTCGGAGCGATGTATTTAGGCATTGGAAATACTGATTGTTCAGGCTTGGTGTATGTTGAGGTTACTTTAGAAAAAGGAGAACATTCTTATATTTTTAAAATATACAAAAATGAATATATGTGTTTAACCTACAATGCCGACATTGACGGAAGCGTTGAAATGATTACGGAATGGTATAAGCATAGTCCGTTTATATGGGAACCAACCGAAGAATTGTTTTCTGACAAACACCCAGATATGTTGGGAATATCGTTTAAATCATATGATTTTTGTATATTTACCGATTATAAAAGGAATTACAAGCTGGAAGTTCTTACAGAAAAACAAGCTGGTTATATTTGGAACAGTGTTATAGATGTCGAAAATATCCGCTATATTGAAGAACCGGATTTCGACTTATATAAAATCTTTCTTGAGATGGAACCGTTTTACACATTTGGATGTGGTAATACAAGCAATTCTTATAACATGTGTTTATATGAAAGCGGGTATATAAGTTTCAACTATATTGTTACTGAGGAAATGGGGAAAATTACCGTAACAGAAAGATATTATAAAAAAGGTGGTTTTAAAACAGAAGATTTCATAAGTGACATCACTTTCGTGCAAAAGCATGGTGATATAACCGACAATATCGAATCAATCATAATAGACGGTGCCCATGCTTGTATTGACGGTAAAGCTTATGTTATGGGTTATAATGCAATAGTTTTCTTTAATACATTAACAGACAACATGAAAGCTTTATATATGGATATACCCACTGAGAATACAATATACTTGGGTAATTATATTGAAATTATTATAACAGAAAAAGATAAATCTACTCAAACAGTACATTTTTATGAAACCGGTTTCTTTACTTTGAATTATCAAGATAACAACAAAAACAATACTGAGCTTTATTTCAGCGGTGTAGACATAAATACTCTTACTAATTATTTAACAACTGACATTAATACATTTGCTGAAAAACATCCCGACGAAATGCTTGAGCAAACGACAAACCAAGATATTCCATTAATAGGTATAGATGATTATTCATTAGGTGACAGAGAAAAACAAGAATATTTTTATGAACCATATCCATCAAACCAATTCTATTACGATGTTATGCATTCCGGTGTTAGGGATGCCATATTCTGCTCGCAAAGCGATTTCATGCGAGAAGGTTATTTCGTTAAATTTATCGCGCAAGATGACAATAAATATTTGGAATATGTAATCTACGAAAACGGATATATTGAATTGATGTTTACAAACGATATTAGGGCTTGTATAGCAGGAATGGTTGATATGGAACTGGAGTTTTACTATAATCCCGTAGGCTTTGATTTGGAAGATATGTTCGGAAAATATATAGATTTCTATTATTAAGGAATAAGCATGAGTTTTTAAAATTTTATAAGCTACAATATGTTGTTCGGCAATTACAATTATATAAATATTTTACTCACAAAATAATAACAGCTATAACGGCAGGTCCTCTAAAGAGCGGTCTGCCGTATATTTATAAAAATAATTGTTAACAAAATGTAAATAATACAAAATTCGCGCTGAAATTACATTTTTCGACTGTTTATTATAATAGAGATTGACAGCATATTAAAATAGATAAACGGATAAACGGATAAACGGATAAACGGATAAACGGATAAACGGATAAACGGATAAACGGATAAACGGATAAACGGATAAACGGATAAATAAGAAAGAAGGCAAGCAATGAATCGGCGTGTCGTCATTAAAGTAATATTATCCGTATTTACAGCGGCTGTTATTATCGGTACACTCATCGCCGCGGTAACAACGGCGCGCAGAGACAAATCCGATACCGCGGCGATTCCCGAAGCCTCACTCGGGGAAAGCATGACATGACATAATGACATGACATCATGACATAATAATTGTTGCGCAACATATTTATTATATAGTATTAGTATACACATAGCGATATCCTGCAAGTATCACAATATAAGTCCTCCTTAATATTGTTTCAGATACTTTTTCTTGCAAAAAGCAGGGAAAACCGTCCGTTTGGGCGGTTTTTCTTGATTTCGGGCTTGATATATTAATATTAATATGTAATTTTTATGATTTTGCCACAAAACACAACTTATTTCTGAAATGTTCTTGTTATAAAAAACAATCATAGCAAAAAGCTCCTTCGGGGGCTTTTTGCAGTTGCCAAATACTGTTTTTGGTATTATAATATAAAAAATATAAAATTTTTACCATTTTACTCCGAAAAATAAAGTCAGGGACAATTGATTAATATGAAACATGTTTCAGGAGCAACAGGAGGTACTGACTGTGATAATTGAAAAGAGTACGGTTGACGGCTATATCTGCGGTTTCAGAGACGGCAACCGTGACGATTTCGACGCGCTATACCGATACACCAGGGAATTTTTATATATGTACGCGCTGTCTGTGGTCAAGGACAGATTTGCCGCCGATGACGCGGTTCAGGATGCGTTTATAAGGGTATACAGGTATGCCGAAAAATACAAGCCGGGAACCAACGCTCTCGCGTGGCTTATAGAAATAACCAAAAACGCCGCGATAAACGCCAAAAATGACAGGGGAGCCGTGGTGATAGTCGATAAATCCTCCCGGGCGGAAAAAGCGATCGAAGGACCCGAACGCGCGGCGGCCGATGCAGATTATATGGAATATATGCTAAAGAAGCTTTCGGCGGGAGAAAGACAGGTAGTGACAGTGCATCTTTACGGCGATTGCACCCTTAAGGAAACCGCCGAAATTCTCGGAATACCCGCCACGACCGCCGAATGGAGATATAAATCAGCTCTTAAAAAGCTAAAAAGAGCGTTGGAAGCAGACAAACTCTGAAACCGAGGTTTTCAGACGGTTGAACGAGGAGAATGATTATAATATGAACGAACTTGAATCCGCATTAAAAGAGGCTCTTGAAAAAGAAGCGTCAAAGCATACGCAATCCGAAGCCGAGCTTACGTTGGTAAAAACCGCCGCCGACGAAAAGCCCAAATATAAATTCAACAGGTTTTATGCCGTCGCCGCCTGCCTTACATTCACAATCCTTGCGGCGGCAATTATCGGCATAATTCTGACCGCCGGAGGAAACGGCATAAC
>JAQVQF010000006.1 GCA_028701715.1 Eubacteriales bacterium
ACAAATGAAAGGAGCCGTAAGGCATATATGAGTGTATTTAAACGAATCGGCGTACTCACCTCCGGAGGCGACGCTCCCGGTATGAACGCGGCGGTACGCGCCGTAACGCGTCTCGCGCTGGTAAAGGGCAAAGAGGTCTTCGGTATATATAACGGATATCAGGGGCTTATAGACGGAGAAATAAAACAGCTCGGAGAACGGGATGTTTCCTACATAATAAACCGCGGCGGTACGATGCTGTATACCGCGAGAAGCAAGGAATTCAAGACTAAAGAAGGAATCGAAAAAGCGGTAAAGGTATGCAGGAACCTCGGCCTCGACGGTATTGTCACCATCGGCGGCGACGGTACCTTCCGCGGCGCTGTGGACCTGACCGACGCGGGGATTCCCTGTATCGGCATACCCGGCACGATCGACAACGACATAGCCTCCACGGACGCCACCATAGGCTTCGACACCGCCATGAACACAGTGGTGGAGCTTGTCGACAAGCTGCGCGACACCGGCGAAAGCCACGCGAGATGCAATGTTGTAGAGGTCATGGGACGCGAGGCGGGGGACATTGCCCTCAACACCGCCATAGCTGTGGGTGCGATATGCGCCGTTATAAAAGAAATACCGACAAATTTCGACAAGCTCTTTGACAAGATGTCCGACGCCCGCAAGAGCGGCAAGAGGAATTTTATAATAATCGTGTCCGAGGGCATAGGCAGCGACTACAGCGAGCATCTCTGCGAAGAAATAAGAGAAAAGACGGGAATCGAAAGCCGTTTCGTCCGTCCGGCGCATATACAACGCGGAGGAGCGCCGACGCTGCGCGACAGAGTGCTCGCCACACAAATGGGCTGCGCCGCGGTCGAAAGCCTTGTCAGCGGACAGATGAAAAAGGTCGTCTGCCTGCGCGATAACGCGATAACCACCATGGATATACACGAAGCGCTCTATCTTGACAAGATGATGAAAAACACCCTATCGCAGGAGGAAGCCGAAAAAATACCGCCCAATATCCTTTACGACATGCGCCGCATGGTCGCCGACAGGATGGCTTATAAGGCTTATCTCAATTATATGATAACAAATATCGTACTTTAAAATAAAGTAAGACGGTCTGAAATCAGACCGTCTGTGTTTTTATGTATTTTGTGTTCCGCGCCCTCCCGGCGGTTCCTATTCTTTCGCCGATACGGACTATCGTTTCGATCCCCTCTCCGGAATTTGCCATAATGTCGCCGTCGATAACGGCGGCGTTTTTCTTCAGAAGCACGACAACCGTAGAGCCGCCGAATTCGAACATACCCTTTTCCTCGCCGCGTCTGTATTTACACGCGCCGTGGGCGTTCTTTATCTTACCGATAAGCATTGCGCCGACCTCTATCTGTACCGCTCTGCCGAAATGCTCTGTGTCCATAACGGTATATTCGCGGCAGTTCTGCTTATAGTAATTGTATTTGTCAAGGGATATGGGATTCACCGTATGCAAAACGCCCGGTATGTATGTATTGGCACCCTTTGCGCCGTCGTCGAAGTATATATAGCGGTGATAATCATCCACGCTCAGGCGGTAAACGAGGCACAGACCTCCGCGAAATTCTTTTGCGAGCTTTTCGTTTTTCACAAGCTCTTTTACGGTATACGGCGAATCTTTAATAAAAAATATACTTTTATCGTTAATGGGATACACCCTCAGCTTTGAATCGCAGGGAGCTACAAGCGCGTCGCTTTCCATGCATACGCTCTTGCATTCCGGCTTGAGCTTGCGGGTAAAAAACTGATTGTAGCATTTGTAGTCTCTGTCCTCATAAACCGACATATCGATGCCGTTCTTTTCGATAAATCTGTCTATCAGCCCGCGGGAAAGACGGGAGTTCATATACTTCCCCACCAGCTTCGCGGCGGAACGGCGATTGACAACTTTTAAGCAAACACGTCCCGTAACGCTCTCATATAAAAAGGACAGCGCTCTTTCCTGACGTGTGGATATCATTTCTTCGCCTTCGCGGTTTTTGATAATTGAATCCATTATTTAACAACCTTTTTACTTTTAAATGATTTATATATATGGTAAGATATAGTTACAGCCGATGAAAGAATCAAACCGAAATAATAATTTACAAATCTGATAAGCAGCATGGCGCCCGCGGCTCTTTCCGGGCCGAAGGTGGCTTTATACATCATAATGATGGCCAGTTCATTTGCTCCCATTCCTCCGGGTAAGGGTAACGAATCTATTGCCAGAGCTATGAACGCTTGTATCGCCAGAAAATAAAAATATCCGTAACCGGTGTTCCCCAAGGAACAGTAAATGATAAACGCAACGGAAAAATAAGCAAGCCTTTGAATAAAAACTATGACAAACAGTTTGAAAAGAAGCTTCCGTTTACCTTTTAGCTCCTTTGCCGCGAGCTGATAATCGTCAACGGTTTCGGCAAATTTTTCCGAAACCTTTACGGTGTCTTTAATGATGTTGAAGTTCCCCAAGAATTTTATTATTGCGTTACCGAAACGGAAAACGGCATCACGTTTCAACACCGATAACAGAGTCAGAAGAATGATTCCCAGAGTAATGACAAGGCCAAGAAACCACAGAGCAATGAACGCCCAACCCGAGTCGCTCCATACATTCCAGAAAATGACGACCGAAAATAAATTTAACGTCAGCAAAACTATTTTATATACAGTTGTATGAAGGAAGGTCGAAAGAAAGCCTTCCGAAACAGGCACGCCGTCTTTATTCATATAATATATGACAAACGGCTGACCGCCGGTTGCCGAAGGCGTAACGGCGGAAAAATAAAAATCCGCGGCGGCGTATACAAAACCGCGGTATATCCCTATAAAATATCCGCGTGAAGCAAGCAGTGTTTTTGTAAAAAAGCAATAGCACGCAAGATATATAAATATCATCGCGAAGCCTATCGCGATATATAACATATCCGCATCGCCGATTATTGCCAATATTTCTTTTATATCAAATCTCTTAAAAAGCAGATAATAAGTAACGACAATAAGCAACAACAGAAACATCGCGCTTAGGATAACACTTTTAACGCCCTTTTTTCGGTCTCTCATGCATCCTCCGCATATGACAGCCGCCTGTTCGCCGCTGCCATAAATAACATTTGTAATTATACTATTAATAAATTGTGTTGTCAATATAAAAGTTCATATGTAAAATATTGTTTAAATTCGATAATTTGTGTTAAATGTTTTTATATTTAACGGAATGTCAAAATTTCAGGCTTGACATCGACAATTAAAAATTATATGATATTATATGATTTTAATGCATAATTAATTATACCACATTATCATTTTCAGGAGTCTTCAGTGAAAAGAATAAGATTGCTTGTACCGGACGGAATGTATAAGGATATTTATGAAATAAACGCGCAATTGCTTATGTCTTTGGGTAAGGAAGGCGTTGTTTTCGACATCGACAACACCGTCGCTCCGTATGAAATATTGCGTCCGACGCAGGAAATGAAGGATTATTTCACATCTCTTGGCAAATCCGGCATTAAAATAGCTTTTGTATCCAACAATAAAAACGACAGGGCGAACGTTTTCAATGAGGAGCTCGGCTTTTTCTGCGTGCCGGACGCTTCCAAGCCCTCACCCAAGGGTATACTCCGCTGTGTGAAACACATGGGGCTCCCGGCCGGGAAAATGCTGCTCGTGGGCGACCAGATATTTACAGATTGCTTGGCGGCTCATCTCGCAAAGCTTGAATTTTACATGGTTAAGCCCATAAAGGATAAAAATACCCTCTTTTTCAGAATAAAGCGCTTTTTTGAAAAGCCTTTCATACACATATATAAAAAAATGAAGGTTAAAAATGAAAGCAACGCGTAAATGCAAATTCGGTCCCGCGGGCAATTCCCTCTCTTTCTACGCAGAAGGCAATAAAAGCACCGCGCAGGCTTTCGCGTGGCTGAAGGCAAGAGGGCTTGACGCATACGAGTATCAGGCCGGAAAAGGATTATACGCTTCCGACGACACTTTCCGGATCATAAAAAGCAAGGCCGCGGAATACGGAATAGCCGTTTCTCTCCACGGCCCTTATTTTATTTCCCTTTCTTCTGCCGATGATGATATACGCATGAAAAGCGTCAGATATATAACCCAATCAGCTTCCGCTGCCGATATGCTCGGCGCGGATATTTTTGTCGTCCATTCCGGCTCGGCGGCGAAGCTCGAACGAGAGGAAGCCATGCGCAAGGCGGAGGATACCCTTGAAAAAGCGGCTTCCGCTATGTCCGCCGAAGGCTTTGAGGCGAAAGCGGGTATCGAAACCATGGGCAAGATAAATCAGCTCGGTACGGTGGATGAGGTTATAAGGCTCTGCAAGGTATGCCCGGAAAAATTTTATCCGGTGGTGGATTTCGGTCATCTCAACGCCCGCACGAACGGAGGCATAAAGACTGAGGATGATTATAAGCGTATTTTCGATATGATAGCGGCAGGATTAGGTCCGGAACGCGCGGAAAACCTTCACTGTCATTTTTCAAAAATCGAATATACCGGCATGGGCGAAAAAAAGCATCTGACCTTTGCCGATGATAAATACGGACCCGACGAAAGGCTTTTTATTAAAGCAGTCGTATCTCTCGGCGTAACGCCTACGGTGATATGCGAATCCGACGGCACCATGGCGGAGGACGCTAAGCATATGAAAAACATATACGAGGAAATGATAAAGTGAAATTTGACGAAATTATTATAACTACCAACACTCAAGGCTCGGAATACCTCGCAGGTGAGCTGATAATAAACGGGATAACGTCGTTTTCAATAAACGACCCGAAGGATTTTTTGGACATAATAAAGGAAAATTCCGTACCGTTTGACTATTACGAGTCAAATCTTATCCCCGAGGATACCGAAACCGTGACCATTACGGTATACCTTACTCAAAACGAGCAGGGAGAAGCCCGCAAAGCTTTTGTGCTTGCCTCCGTGGCAAAAATGCAAAAGGATCTCTCTTTCGGTAATGTTTCCGTTACGTATTCCGAAAGCGACGACAAGGACTGGGAAAACAACTGGAAGGAATTCTTCCACCCGCTGGAAACAGGCGATAAGCTTATCATAAAGCCCAGCTGGGAGGATTGCGACGCGCACGGAAGAATCGTGCTGGAAATAGACCCCGAATCCTCCTTCGGTTCCGGAAGGCACGAGACCACAAAGCTGTGCCTTGAGCTGATGGAAAAGCATGATCTTAAAGGTGCGCATATTCTCGATATGGGCTGCGGCAGCGGAATTTTAGGCATAGCCGCCTGTCTGCTGGGAGCGGAAAAATGCGTCAGCGTCGATATCGAACAGAACGCCGTGGAGATCACTAAAAAGAATGCGATAATAAACCATATAGCCGAAAACGCAATCGAGGCTTATACCGGCAACGTGCTTGAGGACGAAGGACTTGTCAAAACGGTGAGCGGATATGCTTATGATATTATCGTTTCCAATATTGTCGCAGATGTGCTTGTACAGATGAATCCTCTTTTCAGAAAAGTACTCAAGGACGGCGGACATATCATATTGAGCGGCATCATCGCTTTGCGTAAGGAACAGGTTTTAACCGCTCTTGCGGAAAACGGATTTATTGTAAAAGAGATAAGACAGGAAAACGACTGGATAGGGATAGAGGCTCAAAAGGTGTGATTATATGGATATAATCAAACAGGAAATGCGTTCCCTTGAGGAACAGATAGCCTATCATTCAAAAAAATATCACGACGAGGACCTGCCGGAAATATCCGACTACGAATACGATATGTTATTCGAGCGGCTTAAAACGCTCGAAGCGGCTTATCCGCAGTATGCCTCTTCGTCATCTCCCACCAAGCGCGTGGGAGGTCATGTCGCGGAAAAATTTATAAAAGTAACCCATCCGGTAAGGCTGGGAAGCCTGACCGACGTTTTCGATTATAACGGTGTCGCCGATTTTTATCAAAAAACCAAGGCTCTGTTTCCAGACGCGGATTATGCGGTGGAATCCAAGATAGACGGGCTTTCGGTCGCTCTCGAATATATCGACGGCGTTTTCGTCAGGGGCGCCACAAGGGGCGACGGTCTGATGGGCGAGGATGTTACGGAAAACCTTAAAACTGTGCGCTCAGTACCGCTTGCGATCAACGAAAAGCTCCCCCGGCTTATAGTCAGGGGAGAGGTTTATATGCCCAAAAAGGTGTTCGCCCGTCTTAACGAAAAGCGCGAGGAGGACGGGCTTGCGTCCTTCGCCAATCCCAGAAACGCCGCGGCGGGGTCGCTCAGGCAGCTCGATTCCAAGCTCTGCGCCGAAAGGCGGCTTGAGATATTCGTATTCAATATACAGCTGTGCGAAACGCCCGTGCCCGAAACCCACGGGGAGTGCCTGAATTATCTGGAAAAGCTGGGCTTTACGGTGTCCCCGCGCTTTGAGATATGTAAAGCCTACGAGGAAATATCAGATAAGATAATGCGTATAGGCGAGGAAAGAAAAACGCTTCCCTTCGATATAGACGGCGCGGTCGTCAAGGTGAATAAACTCAGCTACCGTGAAAAAATGGGCGAGGTCGGCGCGGTGCCCAGATGGGCTGTCGCCTTTAAATATCCGCCCGAAAGCGTGAAAACCCGGGTGCTCGACATCACGGTTCAGGTCGGGCGTACCGGAGTGCTTACGCCGAAAGCCGTGCTGAAGCCCGTGGCGGTGGCAGGTTCGATAGTTTCGGCGGCGACGCTTCACAATATCGATTATATAAAAGAAAAGGATATACGCGTCGGCGACACGGTCATGCTCCGCAAGGCGGGGGATATTATACCCGAAATCGTTTCCGTGGTGGCAGAAGAACGTCCGCTCGGTTCGATACCCTTTGATATGCCGGAATTCTGTCCCTCCTGCGGCGGAAGGGTTACGCGTGAGGAGAATGAGGCCGCGACAAGATGCACCGATTCCGCCTGCCCGGCACAGCTTTTAAGAAATGTAATTCATTTTGTTTCCCGTCAGGCGATGGATATAGAAACCCTCGGCGAATCGACCACCGAAAGATTTATTGAGGAAGGCTTTATAAAATCGGTCGCGGATATATATAGCCTCGACAAAGCCAAAATTGCGGTACTTCCCGGAATGGGAGAAAAATCCGCGGAAAACATCATATCCGCTGCGGAAAAATCCAAAGCCCGGCCGCTTTCAAGGCTTATATACGCGCTCGGCATACGTCATGTGGGGGAAAAAGCCGCAAAAACCCTCGCAAAACGGTTTTTAAGCATGGACGAATTCATGAAGGCAACCGGAGAACAGCTTGAGGCTGTCCCCGATGTCGGACCGGAAACCGCCGAAAGTGTCGTAAATTTCTTATCTGCGGAACGAAATGCCATGATAATAGAAAAGCTCAGGATTCTGGGCGTTAATATGACCGAACCTGTCGAGGAAAAGGGATTTGCTTTTCAAGGCATGACGGTAGTTGTCACCGGAAGACTGGAATCGCTGTCACGCGAAGAAGCGGAAGCGCTTATCGAACAAAACGGCGGAAAAGCCGCGTCATCCGTTTCAAAGAAAACCTCCCTGCTTGTCTGCGGCGAGGACGCCGGAAGCAAACTTGAAAAAGCGAGGAATCTCGGAATTAAAGTAATCAACGAAACAGAGTTTCTAAATATGACAAAAGGAGAACAAAATGACAAAAAGGATGCTTAAAAAATATGCCGAGCTGATAGTCAAGGTCGGCGCAAACGTACAGAAGGGTCAGGAGGTGTTCGTATACGGCTCCGCCGATCAATGCGAATTCATAACTCTTGTCGTAGAGGAGGCGTACAAGGCAGGCGCCAAGGAAGTCTCCGTACAGTGGTCGTATCAACCCGTAACCAAGCTGCATTATAAAAAGATGACCCTTAAACAGCTGTCCCTGTTCCCGGCGTGGAAAGAGGAAAAGCTGAAATATCAGCTTGATAAGCTCCCCGCCTGCATCCATATCCTTTCGGACGACCCCGACGGCCTGAAGGGTATCAATTACGACAAGATGGCAAAATCGAGGCAGGCCGTTTATCCGAAGATAAAGCCCTACCGCGAGGCGATGGACAACAAATATCAATGGACGATAGCCGCGGTGCCTTCCCCCAATTGGGCTAAAAAGGTGTTCCCGAACGAACGCGTAAGTATAGCGATGAAAAAGCTGTGGGACGCCATATTCACCACCTGTCACCTCACGGAGGTCAATGATGCGGTAGACGCATGGCGCGAGCACAATAAGGTTTTCCATTCCAGAAAAAAATTCCTCACCTCAAAGCATTTTGATTATCTCGAATATAAATCCTCCAACGGTACGGATTTTAAGGTAGGGCTTATGCCCGGTTCCAAATGGGGCGGCGGCAGCGACAACACGCTGCAGGGCGTTACCTTTAACCCCAACATGCCCACGGAGGAGGTCTTCACCGCTCCCAAAAAGGGCGTCGCCGAAGGGCGCGTGGTTTCAACCAAGCCGCTTTCCTACAACGGAGCGCTTATCGAAAACTTTGAATTTACCTTCAAGGACGGCAAAGCCGTAAGCTGGAAGGCGGAAAAGAACGGCGAGCTGCTCGATAAAATGCTTACCATGGACGAGGGCGCGTGCTATCTCGGCGAGGTGGCGCTTGTTCCCAAGGAATCCGGCGTGAACAAGTCCGGCATTCTTTTCTATGAAACTTTATTCGACGAAAACGCCTCCTGCCATCTTGCCTTCGGCAAGGGTTATTCCGACACCGTGGAAGGGTTCGAGAGCATGACGGAGGAGCAGCTTAAGGAATGCGGGCTGAACGATTCCATGATACACGTGGACTTTATGGTGGGCGCCGACGACATGACCATAACCGGCTACAAGGACGGCGCGCCGTTTGAGATATTTAAAAACGGAACATGGGCGTTTTAAAATTAAAAATTAATAATTAATAATTAAAAATTAAGGAAACCCGGGCTTGGTCGCCCGGGCTTTTTCTATAATTTTGTATGACAGAGGTGTTGCCATTCGCAGTCGCCGCATATTTCGTCAAATTTTCCGGCTTCAAATACCTTTTCCGTTAAAATATCCCGAAAAACGTTCCATTTCATTCTGTCTCCCGGCAGCAAATCGGTCAGCGACAGCACGGCATTGTCATATTTTTTTGGTTTCTCACCGCTTAAACAGCTTTTTCCGTCATAATTCGGACAATGTCCGCAAAGCGTGTCACCGCCGTTTATCAGGGTGATTTCCGCTCCATTTTCAAGTAATTTAATTACTTTATTCATATTGGTCGTGAATTCGTCGCTGTAACCTATACCTCGGTAAAACCGTATGCAAAGCCCGTGATGCGGTCTTAAATATATGCTTTCCATTTTAGTCGATTCGATAACGCCTTTCACCGTCATAAAAGGCTTTTATATTTTTTATCATTTCATTAAGCAAGCGGTTTCTCGCCTCCACGGAGCCCCACGCCATATGAGGGGTAAGACAAACATTGTCGTAATTTCTGATTTTATGAAACGGATGATCTTCCGTAAAAGGCTCGGCGGTGTAAACATCCGAACCGAACGCGCCTATACGGCCTTCAACGACAGCGTCGGCGACGGCTTTTTCGTCCGTAACGGCGCCTCTTGCTGCGTTGATTATTATAACATGCTTTTTCATAAGCGTCAAACGGTCGCGGTTTATAAGATTCCGCGTGCCGTCGTTAAGCGGTGTGTGAAGGGTTATTATATCGGAAATACGGCACAGCGTGTCGATATCCACGCATTCATAGCCTTCCTCAAGAGTTCTCTTGCAGGCGACAACCCGACAGCCTATGGCGGAAGCGACCGCCGCCACCTTCTTGCCTATATTGCCCAGCCCGACGACGCCCCAGGTTTTTCCCGCGAGCTCATTGTACGGAGGAATGAGGCGGTTGGCGACGCCGCTTTTTGTATAAATTCCGTCGCGTACATAACGCGTGTATTCGGGAATATGCGTGGCAAGGTTCAGCGCCATCGCAAGCGTCACCTGACATACGCTGTCGGTGGAGTAGCCCTCCACGTTGGTCACGGCTATACCGCTTTCGCGGCAGTACGCTATATCCACATTATCATAACCCGTGGCGGCGATACAGATGAGCTTCAGGCTTTCCGCATGAGTAAGGTTGGATTCGTTAAGCTTGATTTTATTCAGCATAACCACATCGACGCCGTACAGCCTTTCGGCGACCTCGCAGGGAGCGGTGCTTTGATATACGGCAACCTCGCCTAACGCGTCAAGCGGCGAAAGCTCAAGATCGTCCCCCAGTGTGGCGGCGTCTAAAACCGCGATTTTTATCATATTTAACCCCTTATAATTTATAAATGTGAAATAAAAAATGAGAAAACAAATTTTTCCTCGTTGAAACGATACTTAATGTCCGCCATAGGTCCGCAGGAATTCGAGCCTATTGCATCCTGTCGGTAGTCGATATTTAGATAAACATAATCCTGCTTTACGAGGTCGTGATTATGAAGCGTGTCGGTAAGCGTACGGCTGCCGTAACGGTTGAAATTGAAGGAAAAGGGCTTTCCGTTTTCCGTAAATATTAAAATACCGTCCCCGTCGGTGATTTCAAGGTATTCGGTGTCGGCGTGCGCCGCGTTTTCCTGAGGTTTTATATAAGGTTCGAAATTGTCGTCAGCCGTGGTTTCATAAACGCCCATTTTGGAAGCCCTGCGCTTGTCGGCATAGCTTTCGTAAGGACCGAGTCCGAAATACAAAGCTCTGTCGCAATCGGCTTTCAATTTAAATTCAAAACCGAAGCGCGGGAACGCCGGGATACCGGGACGCTTTATAACGTCAAGGGTAACTTCGGTACCCTCCCGATATGAACGGTAGGTTATGGTGCCGTCCGCCAGTGATGTTTCTTCCGCCATAAGATCGAAATCGAAGACAAGGGAATTGCCGAGGAAACTCATTTCCGAAATTTTCATTGATGTATCCGCATAGCCCGCCTTATACCATTCCGCTTTTATATTGCGGTCGTTGTCGGTGGGCGCGCGCCATACCGTCAGTCTTGCGGGGGATACCGTTTCGGTAAAATACGGCATGCCTGTGGTTTTGTCGATAGCCGTGTGCCCGTTTATATAGGCGTTTTCGGTCTCCTCAAAGCGGGAAGGATTGTATTGCCTTTCCGTTCTTCCGCCGCCGAGGTAAAACTGCGCGAAGCCGTATTCGTGTCCGTGACATACCCACGGAGTATCTTTATTTAATCTAAGTGATATATTGAGATATGTCTTATCGCTTAAGCAGCTTTCATCAATATCAAGATAAAATTCCCCCGTACCCTGCGGCGCCGTATTAGGGCTGTCGATTCTGCCGCGCTTTAAAACACACCCGGCATCGGCAACCTCCCATTCAATATAAAGGTCGGAAAAAGCCTTAAAATAACGCAGATTTTTAATTTTAAGCATTTTATCCGAATATTCCGCCGAAAAGGGCTTTATCACCTGCTTGTATTCGAGAAGCCCGGTATGTACGCGTCTGTCCGGATAAACCAGTCCGTCCACGCAGAATTCGCCGTCGTTGGGAAAATCGCCGAAATCCCCGCCGTAGGCGTAAACATCACCGTTTATGTTTCTGCCGCGAAGCACCGCATGGTCGCAGAATTCCCAAACACAGCCGCCGAAAAAGCTGTCGCAGGAATATATCAAATCCCAGTAATCCTTCAGGTCGCCCGGTCCGTTGCCCATGGCGTGGGAATATTCGCATAGGAAAAACGGCTTTTTGCATACGGGATTTTCAAGGTAGTCACGCTTTATCTCATACGGAGCGGGATACATGCGGCTGTCCACCGTGACATATGTGCAGTCGGATTTTTCGGAATATTCCCTGTCATGAAGGAATTTTGCCCGCCGTCTGGTACCGTCTTCCGAATGAATAAGCCTGTTGCCGTCACGCGTGGCGAAATACCAGCACATAGCCTCATGGTTGCAGCCCGTGCCCGATTCGTTGCCCACCGACCACATTATCACCGAAGGATGATTTTTGTCGCGTTCCAGCATACGCCGCGCCCTGTCAAGGTAGGCTTCCTCATATTCTGGATTATCCGTGAAATAGTCCCAGTTGCCCTCAAGCTCCATGCCGTGGGTTTCAAGGTCGGCTTCATCGCAGAGATATAATCCGTACCTGTCGCAAAGCTCGTATAAACGCGGGTCGTTTGGGTAATGCGAGGTACGCACCATGTTTATATTGTGCGACTTCATGATAAAAATATCGCGCTCCATATCCTCCAAGGACACGGCATAGCCCTTTACGGGGTGTGAATCATGGCGGTTTACACCCTTTGCCTTTACCGGCTTGCCGTTTATCAGGACGGCGCGGTCTTTTATGAATATTTTCCGAAAGCCTATGTCAAAAGGTATATACTCGTTGCCGCTCTTGATAATCAGCTTATATAAATTGGGCTCCTCGTCGCTCCAGAGCCGAGGCTTTTCGATTTCCAAATCGGAAAAAGGCAGTCCGTCCGCGGAATAAAGCCGCGCCCGGTATTCGCCGGCGGCTTCGATTTCAACCCTGCCGTTTTGAAAATCCTCGGAAAGCGCAGGCCTTACGAAAATATCAAAAATATGCTCTTCCTCGCGGTAGAGGAGATATACCTCACGGAAAATACCCGACAGGCGTATCTTGTCCTGGTCCTCAAGGTACGAGCCGTCGCACCACTTGAAAACCAGTACCTTCAGGTCGTTTTTGCCTTCCCTGACATAATCGGTTATATCAATTTCCGTCGTACAATGCGAAACCTGACTGTAGGCGGTAAAAACTCCGTTTACGAACACGTAAAAGCAGGAATCCACGCCTTCAAAGTTAAGAAAAACATGCTTCTTGCCTTTTTTCACATCAAATTTACGGCAATATAGCCCGCAGGGATTTTCTTCCGGAACAAAGGGCGGATTTACCGGAAAGGAATAACGTATATTCGTATACTGAGGCACGTCGTAGCCGCGTCCCAAAAACATCTGCCAGCAGGAGGGAACGGGCAGAGTATCCTTCGGCACATAGGATGGGCTTAAAAAATCCGGGAGATAATGTTCCGAAGCGAACCACTCGAAGCCCCATTCGCCGCAAAGGCTTTGAAAATACGCGCTCTCGCTGCGGTTCCCCGCCTTTGCCAATAAACTGCTCTCGTAGGGGATATAGTACGCTCTCGGCGGAAGAGTGTTCACATGCAGTGTTTTATGGTCTTTATGATATAAAAAATTCATCCTAAACCTCTATATAACATAGCGAAAGAGGAGGCATCGAAAGCCTAAAGCCGCCGTCTTTTATTTCGACTTCCGTCTCTTTATCGCCCTTAATATTATATTTCCCATCTGAAAGTATGGTCTTTATGTCGGCATTTACGTCCTTATCTCCGGAATTGACAAGCAGCAATAAACGCTTTCCTGTCGATTTCTCTTCCCAGAGCATACCGTTGACGCAGTTTGATTCCACATAACCTTTATATGCCTCGCGGCATTTGGTCAGCGCTATCTTCCCGCCGTCGTCGGTTATCACGGGCTGTCTCAAAACATGTCCGCCGATAAAATATCTGCGGAATTTCGCTCTTTCGTTTACAAGATGAATGAAGAAATCCTTATGCGGCATACGGGCGAACAGCTGAGTGGTTATCCAACCCATCTGCTGACCGAACAGAAAGGATTGGGCGGCGAATACGCGTACCCCCGCTTCGTCAAGGTTGCCGTCAAGTCTGAAATCGAGATTGCCCAGTCCCCTGTAATCGGTGCCGTAGGAAATGATTTTGTCGGAAAACACCGCCGGGAACGCCGGAACCTGGTCGTTTCTTATCCATATCCAGGTAAGATAGCCGTCAAGGTGCTTTAAAAAGGGATCCGCGGTGCATTCGGTGGTGAGCATACGGTCGGCGGGCTTGCTGCGCGCTATCCTTTCAAGCATGGTGTTATAGGCTCTGCACCACCATTCGCCGCCGCCCGCCGGGTGTTTATGCCCCGCGTCGGTGCAGGGCTTTGCCTCCGCAGCCGCTATTTGGTCTATATATACTCCGTCAAAACCTACTTCAAACAGCTTTTCAACCAATTCCGCAACCTTGTCCTGCCAGAGCGTGGCGGAAGGACACATCACGGCAAGCCTGACGGGACTGCCGTCCGATTCCTTTGAGGCATATGTTTCGGTTATGGGTTCGCCGTCCAAGCCTTTAGCTGCATACGGTTTTGCCACGGAGGTAAATTCAAAATCCTCCGAGCCGCGGTCGCGGGTGTCCCACAACCTGCCGTTAATATAGGGCATAACCCTTATACCCGCTTCATGAAGCTTTTTAAGCTCGGTTTCCACATGCGGTTTCATGGGAAAATAATGGGGATAGTCGTTGTCATAGGGTATCTGATGCCAGTAATAAAGATG
The DNA here is from genome assembly GCA_028701715.1 of Eubacteriales bacterium. GTDB lineage: Bacteria > Bacillota > Clostridia > Oscillospirales > CAG-382 > UBA1206. Next base: position 14,334 of record JAQVQF010000006.1, read on the forward strand.
TATCGCGGGCTTTATTTTAAGCTTGCCTGCCTGTTCGATTATCAGGTCGGCGAAAGCTTCGTTGTCGATTACGCGATGATTAAACCAGCAGTCGATATTCTTAAACCACTCGGGAGTGTCTTTTTTACCGTAATCGCCGTAATCGGAACAGTAATTGGCTTCGTTTTCAATAAAATCACGGTAAACAAGAGCGGCGTCGTACCAATCGCCGTCGAAGGCCTTAAGCTTCAGCGAACCGTTGAGCTTTTGGGAATTGCGTCCCTTTGTTATATCGGAAAGCAGCTGCCACACCTTCAGGCAGAAAATCTTATCGTCCTTCTTTCGGTCGCAGCACAGCTTTTTGGAAGCGGGATACGGGTCGTGACAGCCGTAATAGACTCCGCGACGGATATTTTTGTTCCAAAAACAGAGGTACTGCATGGAGGCTCCGTAGGAAGGATAGGACTGCTCGGTATGCCAGCCCTCTGTAATAGTCGAGGGCTTGGTTTCGCCGCAGCCGTAGGGATAGAAAAAGTCGGTATTTTTATTGATATTAAAATAAAGCGCGGGGTAAGCACATTTATACAGCGAATATTCCCTGCCGGTATTTATTAATTCAGTATCAAAGGATAAAAACTCGCCGTCCCCGGTCGCGGTTATCACCACCGTAACGCCCGGCAGCTTTTCATGGGATGAAAACACCACGCTGCCGGCGTTTTTACTGCCCGCAACGGATACTTCCCTCCAACCCGCCGAGGAAGTGACGGTTATTTCATCGCCCGTCGCAAGGTTCCGCGCGATAAGGAAAAAAACATCCCTTTCGCCTTTGAACAGGTATTTTCCTGTTTTCATATCACGCAATACGGAACAAACGGCTCCTCCGTTTTTTTCGTTTACGGTTATTCCGTAGGATAAGTCGCCGCCGAGGAATCGGTATATTCTGCCTTCCATATGCCTGTCCTTCCGCTGATTGATATTCAAAATAAAAATTAAACAGATTGTAAAGCTGCGATTGAAGTGTATTGACGAATTAAAGCCGCTTAATAATAAAAGCTTACTTATATATTCAGCAGTCATCTTCCGCAGTATTTCAAGGACGCCCTAATAAATACGGCAATGAGGTAAACCTCACGTCCTTTTTATCGTTTGCCGCCATACGGTTCATCACCGCGGGATCCCCGACTGCTATGAGAAGCGATTTCGCTCTTGTCACCGCGGTATAAAGCAGATTGCGCGTCATAAGCGGAAGCGGACACCTGAGCATGGGAATAATGACCGCGGAATATTCGCTGCCCTGCGCCTTGTGAACCGTTACTGCGTAAGCAAGCTCAAGATCGTCGGCAAGGATAAAATCATAGTCGCATATGCGTCCTTCAAAATCGACCGTTATAGTTTCCGCTTTGTAATCTATACGGATTATACGCCCTATATCTCCGTTGAAAACGCCCGCGCCCTCCTCGCCGTCTTTTTTCCATTCGAGGTCATAATTATTTCTGACCTGCATAACCTTATCGCCTTCGCGGAAGATAATGTCGCGTATCTTTTTTTCTTTTTTATATTTCCCCGGGGGATTTTGTGTTGCCTGAAGCACGCGGTTAAGCTCTCTTGTGCCGCAATCGCCGCGCTTTGTAGGAGTTATGACCTGTATGTCGTCGAGATTATTATAGCCGTATGCCGCGGGAAGCCTGTCTTTGCACAGAGAACAGATTAGATTTTGAAGCTCCGCGGGATCCTGTCTTTCCATAAAGAAGAAATCACCGTCACGGCATTTGATATACGGCTCCTCGCCGTTGTTTATACGGTGGGCGTTGACGATTATAAGGGATTTTTCCGCCTGACGGAAAATGTGCATAAGGCGGGTAACCCTGAAAGCCCCGCGGGATATTATATCGTTTAATACGTTACCCGGTCCCACGGGCGGGAGCTGATCGGCGTCGCCTATGAAAATCACCATGGAATCGGGCTTTACCGCCCGCAGAAACGCTTCCATCAGGAATACGTCCACCATCGAAGTTTCGTCAATGATAAACGCCTTGGCGGGCAGAGGGTTGTCCTCATTGCGGGAAAACACGGGGTTGTCGTCTTCGGAATATACCATTTCCAGCATTCTGTGTATGGTCTTGGCGTCGCGCCCGGATGTTTCGGACATGCGTTTGGCAGCGCGTCCGGTGGGTGCGGCAAGCATATATTTGATTTCAAGCGATTCAAAAATATCTATTATCGCTTTTATAACGGTAGTTTTACCGGTGCCCGGTCCGCCTGTGACTATACCAAGCCCGCAGGTAGCCGCGTTTTTAATGGCGGTAATTTGCATTTCATCGTAGGTAATGCCCTGCTTTTCTTCCGAAAGCCTAATTTGTGATTCTATTCCCTCCGGCGGGAACGGCAGAGAGTTTCCGTCAAGCAGCCTTAATTTGGATGCCGTATAGCTTTCGGCGGCGAATACCGAAGGAAGCGAATAGCCTTCGTGATTTTCATATCTTGATTTTATAATTTCGCCTCTTTGGACACAAAACGACAGCGCTTCGGTGATGTTATTTACCCCGACTCCGAGCAATTTAAGGCAATCATCCGTAAGCATCTCATACGGCAGATAGCAATGACCGCTCTGATAAGCGGCTTCCATCAGCACATGCCTTATGCCGGCTTCCACGCGTTCAACGCTGTCGTGCGGGAAGCCGAGACGGCTTGCCACCTGATCGGCCTTATCAAAGCCTATACCCGATATTTCGCCGCAAAGCCTGTAGGGGTTGGACTTTATTATGTCGGGAGCGGCGGAACGGTATTTTTTATATATCTTCACCGAAAGAGAAGGGCCGAAAAAGCCGTTTAAAAATATCATGGCTTCCCGCGCGCCGAATTGCGCGGCAAAGGATTCGCCTATTTCGACGGCGCGGGAGGAGGAAATTCCGCGTATTTCGGAAAGCCATTCGGGGGTCTTTTCCAGCACCGAGAGAGTTTCCTTGCCGAAACGGTCGATAATCCGCCTTGCGGTGACCGGACCTATGCCTTTCACGGCTCCGGAGGAAAGATATCTCCAAACGGCGTCCTCATTTTCGGGAAGCTCTTTTTCGAACACCTCGACGCGGAATTGTTTCCCGAAGGTGGGGTGCAGCTGCCAGAAGCCTTCCGCTTTAATATGCTCGCCTTCCATAAGGAAGGGCATTACGCCCACTATTGTAACGGGGTCACCGTTCGCGTCAATAAGACAAACGGTGTATCCGTTTATCTCGTTTGCGTATATTATTTCCTCGACCGTTCCTTCGATATGCCCTTTTTCTTTTTCTCCGCCCACCGGTTTACCCCGCGCTGTATGTATATTTTTTTGTATTCCTCGCCGAGCGCCTTCAGTATTCGTTCCTCGTCGGGCGACGACACTATTATATCCCATTCGCCGCATTCCGCCTTCTCACAGGTAAAATATACATATATTTCATCCGTACTGCCGCCGGTGAAGCATTTCCATACCTCATATAAAGCGGACCAGATGCCGAATAACGCGAAAACAGTAAGAAAAACCTCAAACCATATATTCATCGTATCACCTCATTATAGTTTATGAGCAAATTAAAATCAAGTACATAATCCCAAAAACATAAATTACACATAAGATAAATTTTATTTATTATTGAAATTACAGCGCGGATGTGATACAATAAAATGAATTGGATTTACGGAGGACGGTATGAAAAGAACAGTTTCAATATACGCAACGCTTCTTATACTGTTCTCTTTTTACGCTTACGCGTGTTCCGCAAGCCGGCGCTCGGACAGCCCCAAATCGCAGACCTCCTACGCCATGGGTTCGTTGGTAACCCAAACCGTCTACGGCGGCGACGGGCAGACGCTTGAAAACGCGATGAAAGCCATTGTCGCACTTGACGATGAAATATCCTACAGAAACGATATGAGCGTTATCGCCGAGCTGAATGAAAACGCCAACGCCCGTCTTTCCGCAAAAGCGCTTGAGCTTATAACGCAATCGCAAAAGCTTTCGCGCGAAACGGACGGCAAATATGATATAACTGTGCTTTCCCTTGTGCTTTTGTGGGGTTTCGATACCGATTCGCCGTCGCTTCCCGACGACAACGACATTAGATCCGCTCTGTTGAAAACCGGTTACGAAAAAATAACGATAAATGACGATATTGTAACTCTTGCGGGCGGCGCGGCCGTTGATCTTTCCGCCGCCGGGAAGGGCGAAGCATGCGAGGTCGCCGTGAACGAATATAAAAAAGCCGGAATTACCGGAGGAATAGTAACGGTGGGCGGCAGCGTGGGCGTCTACGGCACCAAGAACGGCGAAAAATTCACCGTGGGTGTGCGCGATCCTTTCGATGCATCCTCCCTGCTCGGTACGCTTTTACTGACCGATATATATATATCCACCTCCGGCAGCTATGAGAAAAAATTTTCGTCGGGCGGAACGGAATATCATCATCTGCTTGATACGGATACGGGTTACCCTGTCGAAAACGGACTAATATCCGTGACGGTGATATGTAACGACGGCGGGCTTTCGGATATGCTCGCGTCGGCCTTTTTCTGTGTCGGAAAGGAAAAAGCCCTTACGCTTATAGGCGAATATTCGGCGGAAGCGATTTTTGTGACAACCGACAAACATATATATATAACCGGCGGGCTTGCGGATTGTTTTGATTCATCGTATGGCTTCACGGTAATATCGCCATGAAAACCAAGCTTATTAAAAAGGCCGATATTATCGCGGCGGCAGTTATAATAGCCGCGGGGCTTGCCGCTTTCTTATTTCTGCGCGGCGGGGAAGGCCGCATGGCGGTGGTCGAATATAACGGGAAAACCGTGAAAACCATCGATCTGTCCGAAGTTGAAAAAGAATATACCTTCACGGTGAACGGTGACCTTGACGTGGAGATAACCGTAACCCCGGAGGGTATCAGATTTTCCCATTCCGAATGCAGGGACAAGCTGTGCATAAAATTCGGTCTGCTTTCGCAAAGAGGCGATATGGCGGCGTGCGTACCCGCCAAGGTTTCGATACGGATAACAGGCGGAACGGGCGGAACGGTTGACGGTATTACCGGGTAATAAATTTATGATGAAAAAAAAGACCTTTTCCGTTGCGATAAGCGGCCTGCTTGCCGCTTTCGCCATAGCGGTATCCTTCCTTGAAACAATAATACCGACCGCGCCTCTGCTGCCGCCGGGTATTAAAATCGGTTTTTCCAACGTGGCGGTGATGATAGCCGCCAAAAACGTGTCGTTTTCATCTGCGATAAGCGTCAGTATTTTAAAAAGTCTTTTCGTGCTTGTAACGAGAGGCTTTACCGCTTTCTTACTCTCGCTCGCGGGCGGACTCGCCTCCACCGCAGCTGTTATATTGATTTTCAGAGATAAAAAAAGCAGATTCGGATGCGTGGGCGCGGGGCTTATCGGAGCCGAGGTACATAATACGGCGCAAATTGCCGTTTATTCGCTGTTTATCGGCAAAGCCGCGTTTTATTATTTACCGGTGCTTCTCTGCTTCGGCGCTGCGTGCGGCGCGTTGACCGGTATAACGCTTTATTTTACGGAAAAGCTGTTAAAAAGCGACATTTTCTATAATTATTACCCGAATGCGTCCGATACGCATGGAAAGGACAATATAAATAATGAATGAATCCCGATTTCCCGTTAAGCCGTTCCGTGTACACGGCGGAGCCAAGGTTGGGCATCATAAGCACACCTCGCAAAACGAAACGGTTGTTTTTCCGATACCCGGTGAAATTATAATCCCCATGTCGCAGCATATCGGCAAACCCTGCGCACCCTGCGTCGCCGTCGGCGATCATGTGTTTGCGGGGCAGAAAATAGCCGATGTCACCGCTTTTGTGGCATCCCCGATACATTCATCGGTTTCGGGCACGGTAAAGAAAATCGCTTCCGTAAAAATGCCGAACGGCAGTAAATGCGACGCGGTGTTTATCGAATCCGACGGACTGCGGGAGCTTTCCCCGGATATACGCCTTCCCGAAATAAAAAGCCGCGAGGACCTGCTGGAAGCGATTAAAAATTCCGGTGCCGTGGGGCTCGGCGGCGCGGGTTTCCCGACGCATGTAAAAATAAACGTTACTCCAGATAAAGCCGACACGCTTATTATCAACGCAGCCGAATGCGAGCCGTATATAACCTCCGATCACAGGGAAATACTCGAAAATTCCTGGAACATAATGTCCGGTGTCTATACTCTGCTGGAAATTATGGGCTTTAAACGGGTGATTATCGGCGTGGAGGAAAACAAGCCCGACGCAATAGCCCAGCTGACAGACATAGCCGAAAGTAAAACCTACGATCCCGACGACAGGGTTAAGGTATTGAAGCTTAAAACAAAATACCCGCAGGGCGCGGAAAAAATGCTCATTTACGCCTGTACCAAGCGTATTGTCCCGGCGGGTAAGCTCCCTCTCGACGCAGGATGCGTCGTAATGAATATCACCACGCTTTCGTTTATCGCCAATTATTTAAAAACGGGCATACCGCTTATATCGAAAAGAATTACCGTGGACGGCACCGCGGTTTCCAAGCCCTGCAACCTGCTTGTTCCCATAGGGACGCCGATTAAGGACGTGCTTGAATTCTGCGGAGCGGAAAACCCCAAAAAGATTCTTATGGGCGGTCCCATGATGGGCACGGCGATATCCGACACCTCCCTGCCCGTTCTTAAACAAAACAACGCGATATTGGCGTTCGGGGAGGACGAAGCGTCATTACCCGAGGAAACGGATTGTATCCACTGCGGAAGATGCGTGGAATCATGCCCGATGAAGCTCCAGCCCGTCAACATAATCAAGGCGGCTAAAAGGAAGGACTTTGAAGCTCTTGAAAAGCTGCAGGTTGCCAACTGCATAGAATGCGGCTGCTGTACCTACAACTGTCCGGCAAACAGATATATAACCCAGCAAATGCGTATCGCCAAGGCGATATTACGCGATTCCAAGCAGAAATAAGGGGGCAATGTTACATAAAATGAATAAGCTTATCGTCTCCTCATCGCCCCATATAAGAGGTATAAAAACCACCCGTTCCATAATGGGGGATGTGTTAATCGCACTTATTCCCTGCGTTATGGCGGGAATGGTTTATTTCGGATTCAGAGCGCTCCTTATCGTGGCGGTGACCACCGCCACAGCCGTGCTGACCGAATACCTAAGCCGTATAATAATGAAACGCACCCAAACGGCATTCGACCTTTCGGCGGCGGTAACCGGGGTCATACTCGGGCTGATACTGCCTCCCGGCTGCGGTATACTTTTCGCGGTGTTCGGAGCCGTGGCGGCGATAGCGGTGGTAAAGCAAATGTTCGGCGGAATAGGTCAGAACTTCGCAAACCCCGCCTGTACGGCAAGAATAATACTGCTTATTTCCTTTTCCGGCATGTCCGTGTGGACAAATACGAGCTTTATGACCGACGCGGTGACCTCCGCGACGCCTCTCGCGGCGGGCAGCGGAGCATATCACTATTTTGATCTGTTTATAGGCAACACGGGAGGATGTATAGGTGAAACTTCCGTTGTAGCCATACTTATCGGGTTTATTTATCTTCTTGTAAGAAAAGTCATTTCCCCTATAATACCCCTCGCTTTTATAGGCGGCGCGGCGGTAATGTCGCTTTTCTGCGGACAGGACATGCTGTTTGAGCTTATGTCGGGCGGACTGCTTTTCGGAGCGGTTTTCATGGCGACCGATTATTCCACCTCGCCCATCTCCAAGGCCGGTAAGGTCGTTTTCGGAATCGGCTGCGGAGTCATTACCATGCTAATCCGCGTTTTCGGTACGCTCCCGGAAGGCGTGTCCTTCGCCATCCTCATTATGAACATTATCGCTCCTCAGCTTGACAGCCTGTTTGTTCCAAAGCCTTTCGGAACCGAAAGGAGGCTTGCGAAATGAAGAAGCCCGATACAATCACAAAAAAGATAATATATCCCGCTCTTTCTCTTTTCCTTATATGCCTTGTTTCGGTGCTGCTGCTCGCGCTCACCAATGAATTAACAAAGGATCAAATAGAAAAAAACAATCGCGGCAACGAGGTAACCCAACGTGAGGTTGTATTCCCGGGAGCGAAAAGCTACAGGGAGCTTCAAAGCCATGTCGAATGTATCGACAAAGACGGAAATGTCATAGGATATATTTTTGTCACACAGGGCAAGGGCTACGGCGGAGATATAACCGTGATGACCGGAATAAACACATCCGGCATTATCACCGGGGTTGAGGTGCTTTCGCACACCGAAACCTCAAGCTACGGAGGTGTCGCAATATCCTCGGGTCTAACCGACGAATATAAGGACAAGGAAGCCTCGATATTCGTCAAAGGACGCAACATCGACGGCTGGACGGGCGCCACACGCACCACAAACGGCGTAATCGCCGCCGTAAACGACGCCGTGATCCGCTATAACACTTTAAAGGAAAGGGGCGAATCGGCAGATGCCAGCCAACAGTAATTTAAAGGAATTTACCAAAGGTATAATAAAAGAAAATCCGGCGCTGGTTCTTCTGCTGGGAACCTGTCCGACTCTCGCAATATCATCCTCAGCTGTCGATTCGCTCGGAATGGGCATAGCCGCCGCGCTGGTGCTTATATGCTCCAATGCGGTTATATCCGCTTTGAAAAAATTCATTCCCGACTCGGTGCGTATACCGGCGTTTATAACCGTTATAGCGT
>JAQVQF010000007.1 GCA_028701715.1 Eubacteriales bacterium
ATATTTTCGTCTCCGTTTCATGGTGTTTTGCAATTCCCATTTTAACGGATTCGATAAAAATATGCTCTACTTTTTTGTTTCTTATTTGTAGATTATTTTCCTTTACCCCAACATTTATTATAGAGCCAGAAAATAATACTTTTACAAAGATAAGTTAACACAAATATACCGCCGGGGCAAAACCCCGGCGGTGTTATTTTTTATGCAGAATATAAAATGGAAAATGTAAAATAAAACAATTTTAAAATTCTATGACCATTCCGTCGTAAGCCGTGATAAAACCCATTTCCTCCGCTACCGGAACAAGCTCATCGTGTATCAGTTTTCCGTTGTGTGAAAAGTGATTAATACAGTTGACGGTATTTTCGTCGATAATGCCCATCGCAAGGAATTTGTCACGGAGAACCTGACAGGAATCCAGCCCCAAATGCCCTCCGCCGCTCGGCAGCGTCACATATGTACAGTCGTAGCTGACAAAATCGGCTTGTATACGGTTATTGATAAGATATTCGTATACATCCTCATACGGCATTCCCGTGTCATGCAGATAAAGCAGGGTTTTACCGTTTTCCTGTATTATATAAACCAGCGCTTCCTCGCCGGACGAATGATTGGCACGCAGAGGAGTAACCGTATAATCACCGCACACTATCGGAATATAAGGAGCGATTACGCAAAATTCAAGCCCAAAACGCTCTTCCTCGTAAGCACGGACAAACTGTCCTATACGTTCTCCTACCTTTTTATTGCCGTAAAGGGTCATGCTTTTTTTACTCAAATTATGGGCGTAGCAGCCCTCCGCGTGAAAGAACAAATCAATGGGAGAACAATGGTCGAGATGAGAATGGGTGAAGAATACACTCTCAACTGACGAAAGATCAAGTTTGTTGGACAGCATATGCATATTAGCGTCCATGGGAAAATCCAAAAGCAGGTTATCGTTTATTAACGCCTGACTTCTGGTGCGTATGTTCTTTCCTCCTCTTTCCTTGGCTTTCAGACAGTATTCGCAGTTACAGAAAACCGCAGGCCAGCCTTCCGCGGCGGCTGTGCCCAAATAAGTAAGCTTCATAATTTCACCATGTTATAAGCCGTCGTAATAATTTCGTTATATAAATACCGGTTCGGCTGCTTGTAAATAACAGAACCGTTTTACGGATTAAAACGACGGGGCTTATAATTTTTCGTTTATTTTTTAAGCTCTCTTTCAAGCCATATGAGACCTATCTCGAAAGCATCGTAAAACGACTTTTTTTCGCATTGCTTTATAACCTTTTCATTAAAGCTGACGGAATCTCCGGTCGTTTGAATCTGAACGAGAACGCGTGTGGCGATGTTCAGATTCCCGCTTTTCTTTGTTTCAAGAATATTCATGAACAGTATCGCCTTGTCGTCGGGATGGCCGTAAAACACAAACTGACCCTGACGCACAAGCGGTTTTCCTTTATACATAAATGTTTTTGCTTTTATTTCTTCGCTCATCAATTAGTCCTTTCTTAAAGCTTCAGGTAATTTTGCACAAGGGAACGCAAAAGCTCGTCGCGATCGATTTTTCTTATAAGGGCTCTGGCGTTATTGTGATTTGTAATATATGTCGGGTCTTCGGAAAGGATATATCCGACAATTTGGTTGATGGGGTTATAGCCCTTTTCCTTAAGGGAATCATATACGCTCTGCAGCGTCTGGCGCATTGCGATTTCTTCCTGCTCCCTGATGCTAAACATGCGCGTTTTTGTGGCTTTATTGTCGTTCATGCTTTGCCCCCCCTGTAAATAGTACATTTCATTTAATTATAGCACGGTAAAATTTATAATGCAACAGTTTTTTTGCGTTACGAAAGAACACCGTTATGAACGAATTACTATTTCCTTATCCTCTTGCAGCCGTCTCAGCACTTTATTAACCGCGCCGTCTACCTCGCCGTCGTTCAGCGTTCCGTCGCTTTTACGGTATGTCAGTCTGAAAGCTATCGATTTTTTCCCCGCTTCTATTCCTTTTCCGCGGTAAACGTCAAAAACTTCAACTCCCGTAAGGAATTTTCCCGAATATTTTCTTATCAGGCTTATTACCTCTCCCGCCTCGGTATCCTCATTCATGACAAGAGCAAGATCCCTTTCGACGGCGGGATAAACGGGAACGGGTATATACTGCGGTTCTCTTGTGCGGTTTTCGTAAAGCCCGTTTATTTCGATTTCTGCGGCGTACACTTCGCAATCAAGACCGAATTCCTTTGCGGTGAGGGGATGAATCTGCCCGAATATGCCTATGGGCTTTCCTCCGGCGGTTATCAGGGCGCATCTTCCGGGATGATATGTGCCGCCGGTTTCATCACGGACAAAAGCATGGTTTGTAATACCGAGAAAAGCGAATACAGCCTCGATATACCCCTTCATATCGTAAAAATCACCGCCGCCGTAAAATCCCATGCAGAGTATTTTTCTTTCGTCCGACATCCCGTCCGGAGCTTTTTTGTATACCGTTGCCGTTTCGAACAGCTTTGCCGATAATATACGACGGCTGTAATTGGTTTCCATACAGGATAAAAGCGAAGGCAGAGCCGTGGTTCTCATCACCGAGGTTTCATCGCCGATAGGATTTAAAAGCCTTATTACATCGCGTTTTTCGTCGTTTAAGGAAAGCCGTATTTTGTCTAAAAATGACGGGGAAATAAACGAGTAAGTATAAATTTCATTAAAGCCCAAGGCGACGCAGGCACTGCCGGTTTTACCGACAAAGCCGTAGCTTTCGGTAAGCCTTCCCTCGCGCGCTCTGCCTTCGAAACAGGTGCCTTGGATATTGTCAAGGCCGTAAAGCCGCACGACCTCCTCGGCGACATCGGCGGTGTTTATTATATCATTCCTGTAGGGAGGTACAATAAGCTCGTTTCCGTCAGCGGTTATTTCTATTTTCTTTAAAATGTCCGCCATTTCTTCTTTTGAAAGATTCGTTCCGAGCAGCTGATTTACCCGTTCGGGATCAAACTTAACCCGTGTGGGTTGAATATTGGCTTGACAAACATCTATCGCTCCGTTCACGACCTCGCCGCAGCCCAGCAGCTCGACAAGCTCGCAGGCGCGGTTTACGGCAAGCAGAGCGTTGTAGGGCGGAAGCCCCTTTTCAAACCTTTTGGAAGAATCCGTACGCAGCCCGACCGTGCGTGAGGTGAAACGGATGTTTTCGCGGTTAAAGTTGGCGGATTCAAATACCACGGCAGCCGTGGAATCGGAAATTTCCGAATTTTCGCCGCCCATTATACCGGCAAGAGCTATTGCTTTTTCACCGTCGGCGATACACAGCATGGTGTCGTCCAGCTCCCTGACCGTTCCGTCAAGGGTGGTTATCTTTTCGCCCCCGCTTGCGTTCCTTACCACAATGGTTTTGCTTGTTATAAAGCTGTAATCGAAGGCATGCATAGGCTGACCGTATTCGAGCATGACATAATTGGTGATATCCACTATGTTGTTTATCGGTCTCACTCCGCAGGCTCTCAGCCTGGCTCTCATCCACAGAGGAGAAGCTTGAATCTTTACGTTATTAATAACCCTTGCGGTATATCTGGGGCAAAGCGCGGGGTTTTCCACCTTGACGGCGATGTAATCCGAAACCGTTTCGCCGTTGTTTTTTGGGGATATGTCGGGTTCCCTGTATTTAAGCTTGACGCCGAAAGTCGCCGCGGTTTCCCTTGCTATTCCAAGGAAAGCAAGACAGTCCGGGCGGTTGAAGGTAAGCTCAAAATCCACAAGCACGTCGCGCAGCATAAGCACGTCGCGTATGTCATCACCCGGCCTGCAGCTTTCTTTCATTATGAAAATTCCGTTTTCGTCGGCATATGGAAAATCATGGAGGCTAAGCTCCAGCTCGTTTATGGAGCACAGCATCCCTTCGGAAAGCACACCGCGCAGCTTTCCCGTTTTTATTACCTTGCCGTCCGGCAAACGGGCGCCGTTTATGCATACCGGCACCATATCTCCGGCTTTGACGTTTACGGCTCCGGTGACGATCTGCAAAGGCGACTCGCCGCCTGTATCCACCTTGCATACGGTAAGATGGTCGGAATCGGGATGCGGTTCGGTTGACAGCACCTTGCCCGCGACTATGTTTTGTATATTTTCTCCGAGCGTTTCATATCCTTCCACCTTTGTTCCGGACATGGTCATTTTTTCTGTGTATTCGCCGATATTATCGGTGAAATCCACGTAATCTCTTATCCAGTTAAGCGATACTTTCATTATATAATATCCATCCTTAAATCATATATAGATATAGAGCGCATAGTCGGCCGATATCAAAACTGACCGATTAAGCGGACATCGTTTTCAAAAATCAACCGCAGGTCGCGTATGTTGTATTTGAGCATAGCGACGCGATCTATTCCCATACCGAAAGCAAAACCGGAATAAATATCGGGATCTATGCCGCAGCCGGCAAGCACGTTGGGATGAACCATTCCGGCGCCCAACATCTCGATCCAGCCTTCGCTCTTACAGAGCCTGCAGCCCTTTCCGCCGCAAGCGAAGCAGGAGAAATCCACCTCCACGGAAGGTTCCGTAAAGGGGAAATTATGCGGGCGGAGTCGCGTTTTTGTGCCCTCGCCGAACATCGACTGCGCGAAAAGGTCGAGAGTGCCCTTCAGGTCGCCAAGCGTTATATGTCTGTCTATTACAAGCCCCTCCAGCTGATGAAATACCGGGGAATGAGTGCCGTCGGGCGCGTCGCAACGGTAAACTCTGCCGGGAGATATTATACGTATGGGCGGCTTTCTTTTTTGCATCGCTCTTATCTGAACGGGAGAGGTCTGCGTGCGCAGCACCACCCCTTCGGATATGTAGAACGTATCCGTCATATCGCGGGAAGGATGATCGGCCGGAGAGTTTAAAGCGTCGAAATTATTGTGGGTTGACTCCACTTCCGGTCCTTCCACAACGTCGAAACCCATTCGCACAAAAATTTCCACCATTTTATTTTCGGCCGAGCGGAGAGGATGAAGATGTCCTATTTCTTTATGAATTCCGGGCAGAGTGATGTCCAGCTTTTCGGTTTTCAGCTTTACGTTCAGTAATGTTTCCCACAATTGCTTCGATTTTATTTCGATTAAATTTTCTGTTTTCTGCCTTGTTTCATTGGCGGCGGCTCCCGCTATGGGGCGTTCTTCGGCCGTGAGCGAACCCAATCCGCGCAGAATGGAGGTTAGGTGACCTTTTTTACCGAGGAATTTTACCCTTATCGCCTCAAGCTCAGGCATTGAATTCGCGTCATTAATTTCAAGAGACGCCGCTTTTTCTATTTCTTTAAGTTTATCAAGCATTTAATAATTTTTCCTTTCCGATTATTGGCCTATTCGAGATAATCCTTCAGCCTTTTGGAACGGCTGGGATGACGGAGCTTACGGAGCGCTTTGGCTTCTATCTGGCGTATGCGTTCGCGGGTGATATTAAACACCTTTCCCACTTCCTCAAGGGTTTTGGGACGTCCGTCTTCCAAACCGAAACGCAGCTTCAGCACGTTTTCCTCTCTCGGCGTAAGGGTGTGGAGCACCTCCAGCAGCTGTTCGCGCAGCATTGAGTATGATGCGGCGTCCTGCGGAGCGGGAGCGTTGTCGTCCGCGATAAAATCGCCGAGATGCGAATCCTCCTCCTCGCCTATCGGCATTTCAAGAGACACCGGCTCCTGAGCTATTTTTAAAATATCCCTGACCTTATCGACCTGTATACCCATTTCCTCGGCGATTTCGTCGTCGGTAGGCTCGCGTCCCAATTCCTGAAGAAGCTGACGCGAAACGCGCAATACCTTATTAATGGTTTCCACCATATGAACGGGTATCCGTATGGTACGCGCCTGGTCGGCTATAGCACGGGTGATGGCTTGTCTTATCCACCAGGTGGCATATGTGGAAAATTTATAACCCTTTCCGTAATCAAACTTGTCCACCGCTTTTAAAAGCCCCAGGTTGCCCTCCTGAATAAGGTCCAAAAAGAACATTCCGCGGTTTACATAACGCTTGGCTATGCTGACCACCAAACGCAGATTGGCTTCCACCAGCTTTTGCTTTGCTTTGATATCTCCCGCTTCCATTCTTTCCGCAAGATCCAGCTCCTGTTCGGCCGTAAGCAGGGCAACCTTGCCTATTTCACGCAGATACATTCTTACGGGGTCGTCGATCGATACGCCTTCCTGCGCCAGATAGGTGACCACGGTTTCCGGGTTTTCGTCGATCTCCTCCTCGATAAGCTCCTCTTCGGGGATGTCAAAAACTTCCGGATCGACAAGGTCGCTGGCTATTTCGACGCCGTTGGATTCAAGGGTTTCGCAGGCTTTTATCAGCACCTCGACCGGGCAATCGGTATCGTCAAGGGCGTCGAGCACCTCCGTCGGAGTAAGGGAGCCCTTTGCTTTGCCGCGTTCGACAAGTTCGTTCAAAGCCGTTTGTTTGTCGTTCATTTAACCATTTCCTTTCGTTGCTTTACGGCAATAAAAACCGTAAAGCAGCTCTATGTAATTTTTATTTTTTCCGTTTTCTCAATTGCTCGATATAATCGGTTAGCCCCTCGATGGGATTTTCCTCGATTTTTTTGTCCGCGTCGCGCATTTCTTTCTGCCTTGCGAGCTTTTCTATATATTCGTCGAGCACGGTTTGCGAATTGTCGTCAAAGAGCTCTCTTGCCGCCGTTAATTTTACAAGACAGGATATTTCGTTTTGGTCGAAAAACCCGTCCCGGGATAAATTAACCAAGCGGCCGGAACGGAAATCCTCTTCAAAAAATTCAAAAGCTTTTTTGTTGAATTCCGTCACAAACGAATCGGCCGTCAGCTTTTCGCAGGCATATGGACCCAGTTCGGGATGCAGCAGCAGTATGCCGAGTATTTTTTCTTCGATAGACGCCGCGGCTGAAAACCTGACTCTGTCGCGGTTGACCCTGTCGCCGAAACCTTCGATGTCATGAATGGCTTTTTCGTTAAACCTTTTTTGATCCTTTTTTATATTGGACCGCCTGTAACGTTCCGTATCGTCGAGCAGCATGGCTTTGCCGATACCCAGCTTGGCGGCGGCCATCGCGGCGTAAATTTCAAGGTCTGTTTTGGAATGCATGGCAGCTAAATAGGAACATATTTCCCGCGCCGCCATGGCTTTTTCGTCGGGTATATCCAGCGAATATTTGTTGATTATCTGGTTGATCGAATATTCCGATTGCCCTTCTGACTGATTTATTCTTCGCTTGAAAGCGTCGGCACCGTACTTTTTAATAAATTCGTCGGGATCCTTGGTGTCGGAGCCGAGATTAATTATTTTGGTGGCGATACCGACCTCGTTGAGCTTATTTATGGCTTTTTCCGTCGCGGAACGTCCGGCTTTATCTATATCGTAAGCAAGATAAACGGTTTTGGCTATTCGCGCTATTATTCGGGCGTGATCGTCGGTTATAGCCGTGCCGAGTGTCGCGCAGGCGTTGGAAAACCCCGCCTGATGAAGCATAACTGCGTCCACCGCGCCCTCGCACAGTATCAGCGAACCGTCTGAGCTGTTTTTGGCGATATTCATGGCGAACAGCACCTTTGACTTTTTAAAGGCCGGAGTGTCGGAGGTGTTGACATATTTTCTGTCGTCCTCCTCGTTAAGCCGCCGTGCCGAAAACGCCACAGGATTGCCGGTCAGGTCGAAAACCGGGAACATCAGCCTGTTTCTGAAAACATCGTAAGGATTGCCGTTCTTTGAAATCCCGACAAGGAAGGCGGATTTCATCTCCTCGACGGTATAACCCCTTGCGGCGAGATGACCGGACAGCATATCCCAGGAATCGGGGGCATAGCCTATCCCGAAACGCCTGACCGTAAGGTCCGAAAGCTGACGCTTTTCGATATATGCCCTGGCGGTTTCGCCTTTTTCGGTAAAAAGCTCCGAGTGAAAAAAACGACACGCCTCGCGGGTTGCTTCTATGATACGTTCCTTTTTAACCGCCCTTGTGCCGATTATACCGTATCCGTTGTTTTCTTCCATGGGGATGCCGGCTCTGCGGGCGAGGTATTCCACCGCCGCGGGGTAATCCAATCCTTCGATACGCATAATAAAGGTCACCACATCGCCGCCGGTTCCGCAGCCGAAGCAGTAAAAATTCTGTGTTGCGGGGAATATGGTAAAGGAGGGAGTCTTTTCGGAATGAAACGGGCAGAGCCCGTTCATGTTGCTTCCCGCTCTTTTCAGGGGTACATAACGGTTGACCACTTCTTCAATATCGTTCCGTTCCTTGATTTCCTCAAGGAACACCTTGGAAAATGCCATTTTTACTCCAGTCTATTTATATTGCCATGCCTTCGGTACGAACAGCTCCTCGAACAGCGACAGCGCGTATCTGTCGGTCATTCCCGCTATGTAGTCGCACACGACAACCTCAACGCCGTCGCTTCCTATATTTGCCCTGTATTCCGCCGGCAGGGTGTCGGGCTTGTCCGTGAAGTGTTTGAAAAGGAAGGTGAGCATGTTTTCCACCTTTTCGTCTTCGCTCTTTGCGACGCGGTTTTTATAAACCGCTTCAAACATAAATTCGTGCAGCTTTTCGGTGGCTTTGCCGTAAGGCTCGTCCATTCCTATATTGCCGTCGGAGCCGTGCGCTATGACGGCGTTCACCATCGCGGATATACGCTTGCTGTGGCTTGCGCCGAGTATTTCGATACAATCCTTCGGTACATCCCCGCCGCGGAGTATTCCCGCTCTCACGGCGTCGTCTATGTCGTGATTGATGTAGGCGATACGATCGGCGGCTTTGACTATCTGTCCTTCCTTTGTGGCTGCCAATCCGTTCGTGTGATTTATTATTCCGTCGCGCACCTCATGGGTGAGGTTTAGCTTTTCCAGCACGTCTGTGACGCGCAGGCTTTGCTCGTTATGTCGGAAGCCCTTTGAACAAAGGAAATTCAACGACCTTTCACCCGAATGACCGAACGGCGTATGCCCCAGATCGTGCGCCAGCGCCGCTGCTTCGGTGAGATCCTCGTTTAACAGCATACCGCGCGCTATCGTGCGGGCAATCTGTGTCACCTCAAGCGTGTGGGTCAGCCTTGTGCGGTAATGGTCGCCCTCGGGAGCGACAAAAACCTGCATTTTGTGCATAAGCCGGCGGAAAGCCTTGCAGTGGATAATCCTGTCGCGGTCGCGCTGGAAGGGTGTGCGCAGGGGGCATTCCTCAACGGGAACAAGGCGGCCTGCGGTGTTTTGTGAAAGAAAGGCGTTTTTTGACAGAAACATTCTTTCGATTTCATATACCTTTTCTTTTATGGCGTTCACCCCCCTTTGATTATACACGAATTTTTATATGTTTTTTCTGAAAAAACAATAAAATGTAAAATAATACCGTATATATGGCGTTATATTTATAATATCTCGCAAAGTATCGTAACATTTCAAATTTTAACGAAATCACTTATTATTATATACGCTTTAAAAATTGAAAATCCTCTTTTTTGAGTAAAAATTTAAAATAATATTATTAAATATTGTATTTTATGATTTATATTGAAATTTGAAAGCCGCTGTGCTATAATAGGATGTTAAAATACGATTATTGTGGCAGGGTATGAACATTTGAAGGGAAGTGTCGACATGTTCGGTTATATCAGGCCGGTGCAGGGCGAACTTCTCGTTAAGGAGAACGAATTTTACAAGGCGGTATACTGCGGGCTTTGCCGCGAGGGCGGCAAAAAGATTTCCCGCTTCACACGATTTTTCCTGAATAACGACTTTGTTTTCCTTTGTATCGTGCGTATGGCGGTTAACGGCGAAACGGTCTGCGCTTCGGTTAAACGATGTCCGTACAACCTAAAAAAGAAATGTATGGTTTGCGAAAACGAATCGCTCATATACACCTGCGCCGCTTTCGGTATATTGCTCTATTATAAGGTTCTCGACGATGTGAGAGATTCAAAGGGAATAAAAAAGCTTTTTTGGAAGATATGCCTGTGTCTTGCCTCACGCATGAAAAAACGCGCCTCACGCTTATATCCGGCTCTCGAAACTGAGGTTAAAACATCCTTAGACAAGCTTTACGGGCTTGAAAGCTCGGGCTGCTCTTCTCCCGACCTTGTTGCCGATTGCTTTGCAAACGTGACAAAGATAGTCGCTTCCGGTAATACGGAAAGCGAAAAAAAGGCAATACTTGAAGAGTGCGGTTATCATATAGGAAGATATATTTATCTGATTGACGCTTTCGAGGATTCACGCGAGGACGGTAAAAAAGGCAATTACAATGTATTAAATCGTTATTATTCCACGCCCGAAAAAGTATTGGAAGCGAGCGATATAATAAAAATCACTCTTGAAGACAGCATCATGGCGTTCTGCCGCGCTTATGAGAAGGCGGATAAAAACGGTTATGATAATTTGGTATACAATACCGCCCAGCTCGGTTCAAAAGCGGCGTTTGCCAAAACTCTTGACAAATTGAAAAATATTTAACGTTTAATAAGCTTGCCGGTAAGCGAAGCTTCCGAACGTAAATATTTTGCATCGAAAAAAGAAAGGCACGGACATAACAGATGACAGATCCCTATAAAGTATTGGGCGTATCGCCTGACGCCACGGACGATGAAATAAAGAAAGCCTACCGTTCTCTTGCGAAAAAATATCATCCCGACAGCTATATTGACAATCCGCTTTCCGAACTCGCCGCGGAAAAAATGAAGGAAATTAACGAAGCGTACGAGGAAATTCAAAAGCAGCGCGCAACGGGAGGCAGGGGTAATAATACCGGTACGGGAAACTACGGTTCATCCGGGAATACGGGCGGTTATTACAGAATACGCCAGCTTATAAATCAGGGAAGATATTCCGAAGCGGAGGTTTATCTCGAAAGGGAGAGCAATAAAAACACCGCCGAATGGCACTACCTTACAGGTGTTATATATATGCACAAGGGATGGATGCTGGAAGGAAGAAATCATATAGAACAGGCGTGCAATATGGACCCTTCCAATTTGGAATACAGAATGACGCTTTCACGTATGTCTGCCGGCGCAGCGAATTCGCCGTACAACACAACCCAGACAACCTCCGGCTGCTCGGGCTGCGATATATGTATGGGCTTGATGTGCATGGATTTATTGTGCGGCTGCATGAGGTGATTTCGTAAATGAGCAGAAAAACAAAAACAATCGCCTTGTCCGGCGTTCTTTCCGCTGTGGCGGTAATCCTAATGTCCCTGGGCAGCCTTATTACCGTGCTCGACATGTCGGCGGCTTTCGCCGCGGGATTTACCGTCGTAATCGCCATGATAGAATTGGATAAAACAACGGCGGCGGGCGTTTATGCGGTATCCGGCCTTCTGGCATTTGTTCTGCTGCCCGACAAATATACAGCCGTTACATTTCTGTGCTACGGCGGCTTGTACCCGATACTTAAATCGTTTTGCGAAATGATAAAGAACAAACCCGCGGCGTGGGTGCTGAAATGCGCTCTGTCGAATGTGCTTCTGACCGGAATTATATGGCTCGGCAGGTATTTTATAGTGGCAGGCGACGACCCGCTGGGATTCGAGATATGGATATATATACTCGGCAATTTTATTTTTCTCGCATACGACCTTGCGCTTACGATGATAATAACCAAATATTATGTTATGTTCAAACACAAAAGAAATTAAGTTAATATATATTTGTATCTTTGCGGTTTTATTGAAAGGAATGATCATAAAATGATAAAGAGCATGACCGGTTACGGTCGTCATAAGGAATTTATAGACGGCAGCGACATCACTGTTGAGGTGAAATCCGTAAACAGCCGTTATCTCGACTGCAATATCAAGCTGAACCGCGTTTACGGAGTGCTTGAGGATAAGCTGAAGCAGCTTGCCGCCGGTTATATAACACGCGGTAAAATAGATATTTACGTTTTTGTGGAATATATGGAGGGCGACAAAGTCGAGCTGTCTCTGAACCGTGAATATTTGGAAGGCTATTTAAAGGCGCTGCAAACAATTAAACAGGATTACGGTATAGAGGGCGATATTAATCTTCGTCTTTTAGCCGGTAAAACGGATATATTCCTTGCCCGCAAAGCGGACGAGGACATGGCGGCGGTTTGGCAAAACGTAAAAACCGTTGCGGAAAAGGCTTTTGCATCCTTCCTTGTAATGAGAGAAAACGAAGGCTCAAAACTGCGCGGCGATCTTCTTGCCAGACTTGAGACGCTTGAGGCTCTGAGAGAAAAGCTCCTTGAGCTGGCTCCGGCGTCGGTGAAGGAATATAACGGCAAAATGGTCGAACGCGTTAAAACCCTGCTCGACGGAGCGCCCGTTGACGAAACAAGGCTTATTACGGAATGCGCCGTCTACGCCGACAAATGCGATATAACGGAAGAGCTGGTAAGATTGAACAGCCATTTTGAGCAATTCAGAGAAATGCTCGAGGAATCATTGCCCGTGGGGAGAAAAATGGATTTTCTCGTGCAGGAAATGAACCGCGAAATAAACACCACGGGATCAAAATGCTGTGACAGCAATATGGCAAAGCTGGTTATAGAGGCAAAATCCGAGTTTGAAAAAATCAGAGAACAAATTCAAAATATAGAATAAATAAGGACGGTTATATAATGAAACTTGTTGATATAGGTTTCGGGAATACGGTCAACGCCGCCCGCGTGGTGAGCGTTGTATCACCCGAATCTTTGCCGGTACGCCGCCTGATACAGGACGCGAAAAACGTCAACCGCGTCATAGACGTAAGCTGCGGCAAAAAGACAAAAGCGGTTATCATCACAGACAGCGAGCATTTTATACTGTCAGCCGAGGAAGTAAAAGCGATAGCCGAAAGGATGAATTCTAAGGATGAATAAAGGATTGCTTTTAGTGATTTCAGGACCTGCGGGGGTCGGTAAAGGCACGGTCATCAAAAAGCTGCTTGAAAACAAAGATTATGTGTTTTCCGTATCCGCGACAACCCGCTCGCCGCGTACGGGCGAGGAAGACGGTATCAATTACTATTTTGTGACGAAAAATGAATTCCAAAGAAAAATCCGAGCCAACGAAATGCTCGAATACGCGGAATACGTGGGCAACTTCTACGGAACCCCGCGTTCGTTCGTGATGTCAAAGCTTGGCGAGGGTAAAAACGTGGTTTTGGAAATCGACACAGCCGGAGCTTTACAGGTAAAATCGCAGATGCCGGACGCCGTGCTTGTATTCATAGGTCCTCCCTCCATGGAAAACCTTGAGGAAAGACTGCGCGGACGCGGAACGGAAGATGAGAGCGTTATCGAAAGAAGAATGAAAACCGCAAAAAAAGAGCTTGGCTTTATAAATAAATACGACTATTGCGTGATTAACGACGACAGCGCCTGGGAAAAAACAGCTCGTGAGATAGAAGCGATAGTGCTTGCCGAAAAGCACTCCGTAAAACGTAAAAATGTAATAATACCGGAAAAAAACAACCGGCAATAAAGGAGAAAAAAAGCAATGCTTTACCCTTCAGTACAGCAGATGACAAACGAAAAAATCAACCGTTACGCGCTTGTTATAGCAACCGCCAAAGGTGCGAGGGTTATAACCGAAAAAGCCGTCAGAGAACGCGAGGAATCCGAAGCCCGTCGCGACTCAAAGGATTCCAGGCCGATCCTTTCGCCCGAAAGCGTAAACGAGAAAGCGGTAACACTTACAATCAACAAACTGTGTGACGGAGAATTTAAAATCGTGCTTCCGGGCGGACAAAAAAAGAACTGATATGGAAAAGGTGTACGCCCTCGTAAGGATACTCAACGCCGCCGCCGGCTTTGACAGGGAATACGCTTATTTTGTGCTACCCTCGCAGCGCGCTAAAATCGAACGCGGTTCGATATGCGCTGTTCCCTACGGCAATTCCAACAAGCTCAGGACGGCGGTGGTGACGGATTTTTCTGACGGATGCGATTATCCTCAGATAAAACCGATAACCGAGGTTTTAAGCTATCCCGTGACGCTCGACGACGAGCTGCTTGGGCTTTGCACCTTTATGACGGAGCGTTATTTCTGTACCTATGGCGCCGCTGCCAGAACAATACTCCCCGCGGGGCAGGCTATGGAAGCGGGTAGCTTTTATGAAGCGCTGCCCTATGACAGGTCTGCGCTGAACGAAAAAGGCAGCTTTATCTGCGAATACCTGATCGCTCACGGCAGAACCGGGGAAAACACGCTTACAGGGGAATTCGGAGAAGACGTAAAGGTTCTGCTCGGCTCTCTTGTAAAGCTCGGAGCGGTGAAGCAGATTTCCGAAGCGAGAGAAAAGGTAAATGAAAAGAGAAAGGTTTTATACCGGCTGTCCTCCGCCGAAGAAGCGGCTCTGACCGCCGAAAACCCGGAAACGCTGAGAAGTGAAAAGCAGAAAAAGGTCGTGGGATTTCTCAAGGACGGCGGCGTTATTTCCGTTGCCGAGGCACAGGAAATATTCGGCGCCGGGCAATCGGTGTTCACTTCGCTTGTTAAAAATAAAATAATCGAAAAATTCGAATTACGCGAGCAGCGAAATTATATACCGGAAAAAAACGACATAGAATATTATGAAACCCCGTTATCGCCCTCTCAAAAGGCTGCGTTTTCGGCAATAAACGGCCTGATGGACAGCGGAGAAGCCAAAGCCGCTCTGCTGTACGGAATCACCGGGAGCGGCAAGACCAGAGTGATAATTGAAGCCTGCCGCAAGGCGGTCAACAACGGCAAGTCCGCCATTGTCCTTGTGCCTGAGATCGGTTTGACGGCACAGGCGGTTTCGGTTTTTAAAAGCAGCTTCGGCGAAAAGCTCGCGGTTATCCATTCCATGCTTTCGGTGGGCGAAAAGCTTGACACCGTGCGCAGAATAAGCGAAGGCGACGCAACGGTCGTCATAGGCACGCGTTCTGCGATATTCGTACCCGCAAAAAACCTCGGCCTTGTGGTTATTGACGAGGAGCAGGAGCATACATATAAATCGGAAAACACACCGAAATATCATGCGCGAGATATCGCCCGTTACAGATGCGCGTACAACAAATGCCTCATGCTGCTCGCCTCCGCGACTCCTTCGGTGGAAAGCTTTCATAAAGCCGAAACAGGTATATATTCTTTAATAAGACTTGATGACCGGTACGGCCGTGCGTAGCTTCCCGAATGCAGCCTTATCGACATCAGGGGAGATCAGAGAACGGAAAACGGCAAAATCATATCACGGCAATTAAAAAACGCGCTTGAAAAAACCGTTGAAAACGGAGGCCAGGCGATTCTCTTCGTCAATCGCAGGGGCTACAATACTCATCTGTCATGTATGAAATGCGGTTATGTGTTCACCTGTCCCAACTGCTCGGTATCCCTTACATATCACACCTGCGGCGGCGAGAATAATTTTTATACGGGCGGTAAAAAAAACAAGCTGGTCTGCCATTATTGCGGTTTTATCTTAAATAAGCCCGAAAAATGCGATCTTTGCGAAAGCCTGCATATCGGTTACCACGGATACGGCACGCAAAAGCTTCAGGAAGAGCTGGAAGAAGACTTCTCCGGTATGGAATGTATCCGAATGGATGCGGACACAACAAGCGAAAAGCATTCCCACGAGGAAATAATATCCTCCTTCAGGGAGGGCAAATACGACGTGCTGTTCGGCACTCAGATGGTGGCAAAGGGGCTTGATTTCCCCAATGTGGAGCTTGTGGGGGTGATATCCGCGGATTCCTCATTATATATGAACGACTTCAGAGCGGGTGAAAGGACATTTTCACTTTTTACTCAGCTTGCGGGACGAAGCGGACGCGGAGATAAAAAGGGTACGGCGCTGTTTCAAACGGCGAATCCCGATAACGAGATTTTAAAGCTTTCGCTAACTCAGGATTATGAAAAATTTTATAAAAGCGAAATAGTGCTTCGGAAAGCGGTGCTTTTCCCGCCCTTTTGCGATATCGCGGTGTTTACCTTTTCGGCGGAAACCGAATCGGACGCCAATTCGGCGGCGGAGGCCATGAGCGGACTTATCGGTAAAATACATACCGAAAAATATTCCGACCTTCCCATGGTTAAATTGGGACCCTACCGCGAGGGAATATTCCGCCTGCGCAACAAATACCGCCAAAGGGTTATAATAAAGTACAAGGATAAAGCGGCGTCGAGAAAATTTCTTGCGGAATGCTTTGAAACGATAAACGGCAAAATCCCCAAAACGGTAAAAGCAGAGGTGGATGTAAATCCGCCGATTATATAAAAGGAGTAGATATATGGCGCTTTTAAACATAATAAAAGAGGATAAGGATGTTTTAAACGCTTTAAGAAAGAAAAGCCGTACGGTGGAGGAAATAACGCCCCGCATAAACACGCTTATCGACGATATGAAAGAAACGCTTAAAGTTTCCGGCGGTATCGGACTTGCTGCTCCGCAGGTGGGAATCCTCCGCAGGGTGGTCATAGTCGATGACGGCGAAGAAATTCTTGAATTGATTAATCCGGAAATAATCTCCGCCGAAGGCGAACAGGACGGTATCGAGGCCTGCCTGTCGCTGCCGGGCAAGTGGGGAATGGTAAAACGCCCCTTGAACGTAACGGTCAAGGCGCTTGACCGAACGGGGGAAGTGCGGACATATACCGGCACCGGGCTTGTAGGACGTTGCTTTTGTCATGAAATTGACCATCTCAACGGCATACTCTATACGGATTTGGCATCCAGGATGCTGGATCCCGATGAATTGGAATAATTATAAAAGGATAAAGCGGGTAAATGAGGATAGTATTTTTCGGAACTCCCGAAATCGCACAGGGTTGTTTGGAAGAACTGCTTGACGGCGGTTATAATGTCGTTTGCGTGGTTACCAGAGCCGATAAACCCAAGGGTAGAGGCTATAAAACCGAATATTCTCCGGTTAAAAAGCTGGCGCTCGAAAGAGGAATAGAAACATTTCAGCCTGTAAGCCTGAGAAATGAGGAAGCCCGCGTCCGTCTTTCGGAAAACAGCGCGGATATATTCATAACCTGCGCTTACGGCAGGATTTTTCCGTCTGAAATACTTGCAATTCCTCCGATGGGATGCGTAAACGTACACGCGTCGCTGCTCCCCGCTTATCGCGGAGCGTCCCCGATAAACCGCACGATAATGAACGGTGAAAAAACGGGCGGCGTCACCATTATGTATATGGACGAGGGTATTGATACGGGAGATATGATACTGAAAAGATCCATGGAAATACCCGATGACATGGATTTCGGCGGTTATTACGAAGCCTTGACCGATCTTGGAAGAAAAGCACTGCGCGAATTTTTTGTTCTTGCCGAAAAAGGTATCATAAACCGCGAAAAGCAGGATGATACGGCGGCAACCTATGCGCCCAAGGTGGAAAAGGAAGAAACGCCGCTCGATTTTAGCGATACCGCCGAGCATATATACAATAAAATCCGCGGGCTTTGCCCCGTACCCTGCGCACATATGATGCTTGCGGGTAAAAGGTGTAAAATATACAAAGCCGTAAGAGGAAAGCTCTGCGATAATATTATTCCGGGTACGATATTAAAGGCCGATAAAAACGGAATAGAGATAGCCTGCGGGGATAATAGTATTATAATAACCGAGCTTCAGCCCGATGGAAAAGCCAAAATGACGGCTGCGGCATTTACGGCGGGCAATAAGGTGTTATAAAATTACCCGTAAACGTAAAACACGGAAAGGATTGTTATTATGTTTTTTGATATGACTTATGTTTATTTTGTGATCCCCGCCATGCTTGTCGCATTGTGGGCGCAGATAAGGGTGAAATCAACGTATTCCAAATATTCAAAAGTATTCAATTCAAGGGGTATAACCGGAGCCGATGCCGCAAGACGCGTGCTTGACGCCAACGGATTGTCATATATACGCATTGAACGCGTTGCCGGTGAGCTTACCGACCATTACGATCCCAAGGAGGATGTGATAAGGCTGTCCGAAGGCGTGTACGGCTCGGCCTCGGCCGCCGCTGTGGGAATCGCCTGTCACGAAGCGGGTCACGCGGTTCAGCACGCCTGCGAATATTTGCCCGCGAAAATAAGATCGGCTATTGTCCCGGCGACAAAAATAGGATCGACGCTTTCGATGATACTGCTGCCCGTGGGTATAATTCTTGCCGCTTTGGGCTATTATTACGCCGTTTCCATCGCATATATAGGTCTTATCGGCTACGGAGTCTGCGCTCTTTTTCAGGTTGTTACACTCCCGACCGAATTCAACGCTTCCTCGAGAGCGATGGCGGCCATAAACCAAACGGAGCTGTTAACGCAGGATGAGCAAAAAGGCGCCCGCAAGGTGCTTTCCGCCGCCGCGCTCACCTATGTCGCGGCACTGTTCGTTTCAATAATGACCATACTTCGTTTTCTTATTATAATTTCAAGCGTCAGCGGCAGGAGAAGATAATGGATTCACCCCGTCTTGCCGCGGCAAAAACCTTGATAAAGGTTGTCAGGGATAACGCTTATTCCAATATAGAGCTTTCGAATTCGCAAGCGATAAACGGCGAAAACAAAGCGGACAGGTCGCTTTACGCGGCGATAGTCAGAACGGCGCTCGAACGCAGGAACACAATCGATTATATAGTATCGATGTTCGCACGCAGAGAACCCGATATTATTGTTAAATGCCTGCTTTATACGGGGATTTCACAGCTGCTGTATATGGACAGGATACCCGATTCCGCCTGCTGCGACGAAACCGTTAAGGCGGCAAAGCTGCTTGCCGATTCCAAAAGAGCCGGTTTCGTCAACGGTGTGCTGCGCAATGTCTGTCGGGAACGCGCAAAAATTGAAAAAGCGGTATTTTCCGCCGATGACAGCGTGAAATACTCAATGGATAAAAGCATCTGCTCGCTTATAAGGAATCAATACGGTCAGATAGCGGAGGAAATATTTCAAGCTTCCTTTAAAAGACAGGACCTTTGCGTCAGGGTTAACACTCTGAAAAACGATATGGCTTCACTCGCCGGCGTTTTTGAAGAAAACGGTGTCATATGCGGGGTCAGAGAGGGCTTGCTTTATGTAATCGAAGGACGCGATAAAGCCGTGGCGCTTGCCGAAACGGGATTGTTTTATATTCAGGGAGCGCCTTCCCAATACGCGGTAAGCCTTTTGAACGCAAAACCCGGCATGACGATTGTCGATGCGTGCACCTGTCCCGGCGGAAAAATTTTAGGCGCGGCGCTGGATATGCAAAACCGCGGCAGAGCGGCAGCGTTCGACATACACGCCAACAAGCTGCCGCTTATAATAAAAACAGCGGAAAAGCTCGGCGTAACCGTTATCGAAACCGCCGTGCGCGATTCCCGCATTCCCGCTCCTGAGCTGAAGGACGCCGCCGACGCGGTAATATGCGACGTTCCCTGCTCCTCGTTGGGCGTAATCGCATCCAAGCCCGAAATCAGATATAAGGATATTTCCGATCTGAAGGCGTTATATAAAACTCAGGAGGAAATACTCGATGCGTCGTCGTCATATGTAAAACGCGGCGGTACGCTGGTATATTCCACCTGTACGATAAATAAAGCTGAAAACGAAGCTCAGGTAAAGCTTTTCCTTGAAAAGCATAAGGATTTTATACTTGATAAGGAAAAAGCGTTCATTACGGATACGGAAAGCGGTTGCTTTGAGGGCTTTTACGCGGCGTGTTTTGTACGCGGCGTATCTTATGAGGATGCTTAATGATTGACATAATGTCCTACACCGAGGAGGAATGCGTCGCTTATGCCGTTGCCAAGGGAGAAAGCGGTTACCGCGGAAAGCAGCTTTTCGGCTGGTTTAGAAAAGGGATAACATCGTTTGACGAAATGAAAAACATCCCACGCGGATTATGCGATATAATTAAAAACGAATGCCTTCTCGCAGGCTGTGCAGCGGTTAAAACACAAATCTCATCCGACGGCACGCGGAAATACCTATTCCGTCTTCACGACGGTGAAATGATAGAAAGCGTTTTTATGAAATACATACACGGCAATACCGTGTGCGTATCCACTCAGGCGGGCTGCCGTATGGGCTGCGTTTTCTGCGCGTCGACGATAAACGGGCTGAAACGCAATCTTTATCCTTCCGAAATGCTGTCACAGATAACCGAAATACAAAAGGATACCGGCGAGCGTGTTTCCAACGTAGTGCTTATGGGCATGGGTGAGCCGCTGGATAATTACGAAAACGTAATTAAATTTCTTCGCTTGCTCAACTGCGAAAAAGGGTTGAATATCGGTTACCGTCATGTTTCGCTTTCCACCTGCGGGCTTACGGATAAAATGGAACGGCTCGCGGACGAGGGACTTCCCGTAACGCTTTCGGTTTCGCTCCACGCTCCCAACGGCAATGCCAGAAAGCAGCTGATGCCGATAGCGAACAAATACGGCTATGACGAGCTTCTCAAAACCTGTGTTGAATATGAAAAAAAGACAAAACGAAGGGTTTCGTTTGAATATGCGTTAATATCGGGCGTCAACGACAGGCAAACCGACGCTCACGAGCTCGGCAAAAGGCTTAAAGGCACCCTATGCCATGTCAATTTGATTCCGTTAAACCAAACGGAAAGAAAAGTTTACAAAAGCAGTGAAAAAAGTCATATAGAAACGTTTACAAATATACTGGAAAGCTATAAAATAACTGTTACGGTACGCAGAAGCTTAGGCGGCGATATTTCCGCGGCCTGCGGTCAGCTGAAAGCGGAAACCGCCGACGGTTGAGATTTCCGGTATGGGGCTGGTGTGGGGGACGACAGCATGAAATGCTTCGGCAGGACAGACAAGGGCATTAAAAGAAAAACAAATCAGGATTTCTTCCGTATCTTTTCGTCCAAACGCTATCATGCGGCGGTGGTATGCGACGGTATGGGCGGGGCAAAGGGCGGAAGCACCGCAAGCCGAGTGGCGGTAGCGGCCTTTATGAAAACCTTGAGAGCTTCGCTTGCCGAACGAGAGCTTGAACGCATGACGAGCGGAGATTTTGAAAGAGTTCTTATAAACGCGCTTTCCGCCGCCAACACCGCGGTTTATGAAAAGGCCGGCACCGGCGAATCGTTGGAGGGAATGGGCACAACCCTTGTGGCATTTTTATACGCCGCGGGTAAAACCCTTGTTGTAAATACCGGTGATTCCCGTCTGTACGCATCCAAGGGCGGAAAAATCGAACAGATAACCAAAGACCATTCATTTGTACAGTACCTTGTAGATACCGGCATCATCACTCAGTCCGAAGCCGAAAATCATCCGCAGAAAAATATAATTCTGAAGGTGGTAGGCGTTAACGAGCATGCGGAATGCGATGTATATACTGTTTCGGATTACGACAATCTGCTGCTTTGTACCGACGGACTTTCAAACATGATAAGCTGCGATGAAATATCAAGCATACTCACCGGGGACCTTGACTGCGAAACAAAGGTCGGAATACTTATTGATCTTGCCAACGAAAGAGGCGGATTTGACAATATTACGGCGGTCATTTTTCAAAGGAAGGATGAAATATAGTCAATGGATAAATATCAGGCATTTATCGGGAAAATTCTCGACGGCAGATACCGAATACTTGAGCTTGTGGGCGTAGGCGGCATGGCTTTCGTTCTGAAGGCCGAAGATCTCGTTATGAACAGAACGGTCGCCATAAAAATATTAAACGACAGATACAACGGAGACGAGCAGGCCGAAAAACGGTTTATCAACGAATCCAAGGCTGTCGCCATGCTTTCAAGCAAAAATATCGTAAGCGTATATGACGTCGCCATTTATCCCGATATTAAGTATATCGTCATGGAATACCTTGACGGCATAACTCTCAGGGAATATATGGACAATAAAAAGGTCCTGCCGTGGAAGGAAGCGTGTGTTTATACGCTTCAGATAATCCACGCCCTTGAGCACGCGCACGGCAAGAACGTCATCCACCGCGACATAAAGCCGCAGAATATAATCCTGTTGAAAAGCGGAGAGGTTAAGGTTACCGATTTCGGCATAGCCAAGATTCCGGACATGGCGGACATAACACTGACCGACAAAGCTATCGGTACGGTGTATTATATATCGCCGGAGCAGGCAAGCGGTAAGGAAACCGGCTTCGCTTCCGATATTTATTCGGTGGGCGTCATGCTTTACGAAATGGTAACCGGTGAACTTCCGTTCACCGCGGATTCCCCCGTCACCATTGCCATGATGCAGATAAACGACACTCCTAAAAACCCTTCCGAAATTGATCCGGAAATTCCGGGCGGCGTATCGCAGATAATATTAAAAGCCATGTCCAAGCAGCCCGAGAACAGATTTAAGGATGTTCATTCCATGCTGAAAGCGGTGGATTATGTCATCAAAAATCCCGACGTGGTTTTTTCCGATGAAAACGAAAACACCGAAAAAATTTCGGATGAGTTATCGGACGAGCTGGCGGACGATGAGATATCCGGCAAGGGTTCGGATAAAGTAAATATAAACATGATAGCCACCGGAGATATAGGCGATTATGTGGTAAATATAAGCGAAAACTCCAAAACGGAGCAGCCCAAGCCCGATAAAACACAGCTGAAAGCCGAAAGAAAAAGGAAAAGAAAGCTCCGCCGCAGGGAAAGGCCGAGCCATTCCATTTTCCCCGTTATAACCGGAGTGTTTTTTGCGTTTATGATTGTCGCCTTCGCGATGGCGGGGTATTTTGCGATAAAATGGGTGCCGTCTTTATTTGAAACGGAAAAGCCCAGCGACTTTTTCGTCCGCGACCTTACCGATTTGAAATATACCACCGACCTGCGCAACGAGCTTGAGCAACAGGGTTATATTATCGAGATAGCCGAGGTATACCGGCAGGGTCTCGGGTTTAACGTAATTGTTGACCAGGACCCCGCGATGGGAAACATACGTACCTCCGACGGCAAATGCCGTATTAAAATTTCGGTAAACAAATATCCCGACAACCTGACCGTTCCCGACGTTAAATATATGACCGCATCCGAAGCGGAAAAAATACTCAAACAGTATAATCTGTAT
>JAQVQF010000143.1 GCA_028701715.1 Eubacteriales bacterium
CCTTGGCGCCGAGTATTATAATATAATCGAGATCGCCGTCCTCGGACGGAAACAAATTGGCTACAATAAAGCATTCCATGACAAGAAAAAAAGCCGTAAACGCCAAGAAGACGGAACGGAGTGTTATCCGGATTACCCTGTACCATTTGTGCGCGGCAAGGGTTTCCGGCTGAAAGCGCTTCCATAAATAAAGGCAGAGGAAAAATCCCCCCGCGACAAGCCATATCCATATCTGAGCGACATAAATACTGTTATAAGATATCGACATAAAAAAATATAAAAAGCATAATCCTGCCGGCAGCAGCAGAAAATTATCTTTAAACGCACGCCATGCGGGATATAACATTTTATTCTTTTCCATACAGAACCCGTCCTTCCGCATAAATTATAACAGGCTGTATGAGCGTTGTCAATAAAGACAGAAAAATGTAGAACCTAATTTACGAAAATAAATTGCTGTATATATTCAAAAAACCGCACGGGAAGATTATAATAACGGGAGGAAAAATATGATTGCGGATTGTCGGGGATTCAACGAGGTAAAGGACGGATTTATAAGCCGTGATTATCCCTGTGTCGATTGGAACACAAATAACAAAAAATTACTGGTTAAAGCGCATGAGCGTTATGTTTTTGAATACAATGATGATTTGGTAATGACGAAAATACACCGTGACAACGGCGGAATTTATAATTTTTCAAAGCAGGATTTTTTGTCTCATAAGCTGCAGGAAATAGTTTTTCCGCATATATCACCGAAATTATTCGCGGCTGATTTTTCGGATAATGAATGTCCGGCGTTTTTAATCGAACGGATAACGCTTGACGAAGGACACAAAGCATATAACGTTCTTCATCAGCAAATGCATATACAAAAGGGAGACAGTTACGAATATAACCGTTCTTTTTTCGACATTTCCGGTAATATTTATGATCTTTTTGAAAAGCATAAAATGTTTTGTGAAAAAACAAAGGCCGAATACGCGGATTCTCTTGTAAAATACGGTATAGCGTTCGACATTGCCGCCGTAAATTTAGCTCTGGTCAACGGTATGCCCGCAGCGGTGGAAATGCATAAATGCCGCCGCCCGTATTTATTCGATTATAAAAGATGCTGTGAGTATTTTATAAACGAGCATAAAAACGCGTGCGAAGTTGAGGAAGCGCTTTGTATCCTGACGCGCATTAAAGAGCTGTCCGAAAAGGAAGCATAATGATTACTAAAAGCCGCGGAATTGTACGATAACCGATTAAGAACATCGGGCTTTTCGTACGGATCGGATATACGGATTCTTACCGTCGGGATAAGCCGTTAACGACCCTGATAATTTTTTCAGCTGAGTACCCTGGCAGAGAACCTTTTATAAAGCAGAACAATCCATATAAACGAAACTGTTAAGCACGGCAGTATATAAAGGTAATTATCATCCGTAACCAGCTTTCCCACCCAAAAGCTCGGCAGAACACCGGCTAAATATCCCGCGGGGGTTTTTATAAAAAACGCCGCGATAAAGCCGAAAATCATAAATCCGCTGAGCTTTATCAGCGCCATTCCCTCCACTTTGTTTTTCGCAAAGGACAGCACAAACATCCCGATAACAACACTGATGAGCGCATTTAAAACCGCCGACAATGCTATGTCGGTTATCTCCATGCCCGAAAGAGTAAAAATCACCGGAATTATAACATTGTAGACCGTTGACAGAACGGCGATAAAACCGATTCTTGAAAAAAGATAGCCCGTTTTTCCAAGAGGCGAGACCTGCAGATATTTTGCGATGCCGTCGTCAAGCTCTTCCAACATTATCATTACCCCAGAAAAACAGAGCATCAGCGGCGTCATAAGTGAAAGCATAAGGTCAAGCAGGATATAATAAGGAGCAAGGACAGCCGTTTTGTTAAAATATCCGCACAAAAATGTCTCAAGCTCGGGAATTCTGAATTTAAAAACAAGCCCCATTAAAACGGGCGCAACAAGACAAGCGGTGAGCATAAAATCGCCCCAAACGCTTTTAAGAAATTGACGGAATGCCGACAATACGGCTTTCATAGCTTTCCGCCTCCTAACTGACACATATATTTAACCGCCGCTTTGCGGCAGAGCAAAAATGCGGCGGCGTTCCACAGACAAAGAGAAATAACGCAGCAGACCCAAAGGCTTTGCTCCTCAGTGAGAAGTATTATCGACGAAACACCCGGATGCAAAACCCATAAACCGGATTTTACTGCTCCGAATAAATATAAAAGAGCCGGAACGAATATTACAATTTCCATGGGCACAACGCTCAGCAAAAAGCTGTTCAGGCTCCCCGTTTTTACCGCAACGATAATTGCGCACAATGAAAACAGAAAGGATGAAAGCGCAACCGACAGGACCGCGCCG
This sequence comes from Eubacteriales bacterium, assembly GCA_028701715.1. Classification (GTDB taxonomy): domain Bacteria; phylum Bacillota; class Clostridia; order Oscillospirales; family CAG-382; genus UBA1206. The sequence continues at coordinate 2,384 of JAQVQF010000143.1, forward strand.
ACGATATTTGCTCCCCCCGCAATACCGATAACCGCTCCGGCCGCAGTCCCGACAATGAGCATGGATAGCGCCTTTACGGTAATATATTCGTCGATTTTCACGGGCGAAACAAAAATCGCATGGTTTACCCGCTGTGATTTTTCCAAAAGCATCACGGCGCCCATGAAGAACAGCCCCATTGCCGCAGGGTCGGTAAAAATCAGCACCGCCCCCGTTGCCTGCCTTGCGTTTTCCGGAATTACCGAAAGCGCCACCACATAAAAAGCGGTCAGAATGATATATAAAAGCAATATTCCGTATTTCACGGTAAACCGCAGCTCGTTTTTCAGCAAATTGAAAAATCTCATGTGAGCCGCCTCCCCGTGATGTCCATAAAAACGTCGCCGAGGGTTTGCTCTTTGGAATGTATGGTCAAAATGCGGTTCTGTTTTATCAGGCTGTTCAGCAGCCGATCCGCGGCGGTCGCGTTGATTTCGCATTCGCCGTTCTTTTCCATGCCGTTTTCTGTGTATGTGTATTCAATCTTCGCCGCGGATTTTTTCATAATCAGGTTATGCGGCGTGTCGAGCGCTTTCAGCCTGCCTTCCACAATGAACGCCACTCTGTCGCAAAGCTCATGCGCGTCCTGCATGTTGTGCGTTGTCAGGATAATGGTTTTACCCCGTGCTTTTTCGGCCAGAATAAGCTGCTTCATCACATGACTGTTAGTTGGGTCAAGCCCGCCGGTCGGTTCGTCGAGAAACAGAATATCCGGATCGTGAACCAATGCTTTTATAAAATTCAAGCGGCTTTTCATGCCCTTTGAAAAGTCGGAAACTCTTTTATCCGCATCCGGCAAAAGTCCGACAGTTCCAAGAAGCCTGTCAACATTTCCGGTCTCTTTAGAATAAAGAGATGAAAAAAATTTAAGGTTTTGCCTTGCGGTGAGCTTTTCGTAAAGGGTCGGAAATTCAAAATCGATTCCGATATTTTCATAGAAAGCGTTGCCGTGGCGACGAACCTCCAAGCCGTTAACCGTCACACTGCCGGAATAGCCTTTAAGCATTCCAATCAATATTTTTTGCAGCGTGCTCTTCCCCGCTCCCGAAGGACCTAAAAAGCCGAATATTTCACCCTTATTCACCATAAAGGAAATATCTTTTATGAACACTTCTTTTGTGTATCCGAAGAACAGCTTGTTGACGGTTATCATAATCACACCTCGAATAATTTTTCCGTTAATCCGTCGATCAACAGCTTTAATGCGTCATCAAAAATGAGTTCTCCGATTTCATCCTTATGAAGAGCGAGAAGCGTAATTCCGCGGATTGCGCCGCCATATACGCTCATATCCTTACCCTTGGCTTGCGGAATAAGGGAAAACAGCTTTTCAATACTTTTATTGTCTTCTTTGATGTTGCGTGCCAACGCTTCGGGCGGCAGCTTTCTGAAAATGAGCTCGTATTCTCCGTTTGTAAAAACAGGAAACAAGAACGACTCGGTTGCTCTTTTGAACAAAGCATAAATCAAAGCGGAAAATCGTTCTTTTGTTATTTTACCGCCGAGCCCTGCAACGGCGTTTATTAATTCCCCTTGAATTGCCGCCTGTTCTTCCATGATAATATCGAACAGCAGCAGTTCCTTTGATTCATAAAAAAGATAAAAGGTTCCTTTGGGGATCTTCACCCGTTTAACAATTTCATCCACCGTTGTTTTTTTCACACCGTATTGAGAAAACAGCAATCGGCTTTCGGACTTAAGCTTATCCCGGATATATTCCCTTTCTCTGTCTGAAAATGTTTTCGGCATATTTATTTCTCCGCACTGTTTGACTTGTTTGTTATTTTTAGTCATTATAACACAGCGTGTTATAAATGTCAATAGTCCTTGTCCTCGGTTAATTATTATTGCCGCCGGGCTTCCGTCCGTTTTAGGCAAGAAAAAGAAAAGGAAATATAAAAAAGACATCTGCCGTGTCGGGAGCATGGCTTATCGGTAAATATGATTAAAGCGGTATTACGGCTTCAGACGATTCCCGACAAGGGGAACGGGTTATAACAAAACGCATTTTTTCTGCTTGCCGCGGCGTTCTATATCCGAAAGCCGCGCAAAAGATTTGCCGACGGTCATTTTGGGGCTTCTTTATTTAAAAAGCGCATAGCCTGAACGGTTATCACAAACGAATAAGCAAAAAAACAGAGAGCGAAGATTTGCGTCCTCTTGCGGTTTTCCGCATTTTTACGGAAAAGCTCCCGTTCCGAGGAACTTTCAATATTTAACCTTTTTGCGTTTTAACCGGGCTGTTGTAGGTTCTGTTTATGAGCTTACAACGGCGTATTACAGCATTCTTTTATGTCGCAATTGAATTAATCACGAAAAAACAACAAAGCAATTTATAATATATTCATTCGCAGTATTGATTAATTCCGCTTGTATGTTATAATTTATTCATTGATTCGCATGAAGCGGATTCAAGAACGCGTACCTATCTAAGCTTTATATGGCTTGTGATTATACTCAGTAAAGGCCTCGGGAGTGTCGTCAGAGTAGCGTTGTTCAAGAAACAATAAAAGCCGAAAAGGAATAGCCCTGCTTTGGTTTTGCGGGGTCGCTTTGATTACGTCAAGCATGATCAATCAAAGGGAGGTAAAATTTAATGAAAACACTTTATTTGGATTGCGGTATGGGCGCGGCCGGAGATATGCTGACAGCAGCTTTAATGGAGCTTCTGCCCGATCAAGAAGCCTTTCTTGCCGAGCTTAACGGTCTCGGAATTCCGGGTGTTAAAATAAGAAAAGAAGCATCCGTAAAATGCGGTATTTATGGAACACGCGTAATCGTTACTGTTAACGGGGCGGAGGAAGAAGCGGAAAATCCGCATGACAATGAGCGCCATCACGACCACGAATATAACCTCAACGGTAACGGTAACGGTAACCGTATCCATGATAATGAACATACACATGAACATGAACAAAGTCAGAATACCGTATATACACATCATCACAGAGGGATGCATGAAATTGAAAACATTATTAAGGATTTAAAGCTTTCGCCCAAGGTCAGAGCGGATATTACGGCGGTCTTTATGCTTATCGCCGAGGCGGTAAGTCACGTGCATGGAGTTCCCGTAACGGATATCCATTTTCATGAAGTCGGTACAATGGACGCCATAACCGATATTACGGCCGTCTGCCTGCTTATGGATAAAATCGTTCCGCAGCAGGTTATCGTGTCGCCTGTTCATGTGGGCAGCGGTCATGTGCGCTGCGCTCACGGCATCCTTCCGGTCCCCGCGCCTGCCACGGCGTACCTCCTGCGTGATATACCTGTTTACGGCGGCAGAATCGAAGGCGAGCTCTGCACTCCCACCGGCGCCGCGCTGCTAAAGTATTTCGCCACCTCTTTCGGCGAAATGCCGGTTATAAAAACAGAGGCAATCGGTTATGGCATGGGTAAAAAGAATTTTGAAGCGGCCAAC
>JAQVQF010000008.1 GCA_028701715.1 Eubacteriales bacterium
GCACCGGCATGAAGATGTATAGAGACGTCGAAATCGATACCGGAGCCAAATATGAAGGAATATATGGTGGCGAATAAACAAAAATGACGGAAGTCGAGTGATATTTTCGGTTATATTTTAACATCATGCTATTGACTTGGTCGATAGTTTGATATATAATCAAAACGTTGTGAAAAAATCAGAAAGGAGGAACAAAATGCCTACATTCAATCAATTGGTAAAGCAAGGCAGAAAGACGGCGACCTATAAGTCCAAATCTCCCGCTCTCATGAAATCGGTCAACTCATTAAAGAATATCTCTATTGAGCTTCCCGCTCCCCAGAAACGCGGAGTATGTACGAAAGTCACCATCAAGACACCGAAGAAACCTAACTCGGCGCAGAGAAAAGTCGCGAGAGTCAGACTCACCAACGGAATCGAAGTATGGTCATACATTCCCGGCATCGGTCATAACCTTCAGGAACACTCCGTGGTGCTGGTAAGAGGCGGAAGAGTCAAAGATCTGCCCGGCGTACGTTACCATACCGTTCGCGGTACTCTGGATACCCAGGGTGTGGCGAAGAGAAATCAGAGCCGTTCCAAATACGGTGTAAAAGTTCAAAAGAAGAAGTAATCATTACTCATAATTCATCGGTAAAACGAAAAAAATAAGAATATGTTCGTGTCAAGAGCGCGATTATTATATATTTATTAAATATATGTGCTCTTCGGCACTGACGGGATTTATTTTCGAGTACCTGTGAACTCATCAGGCCGTAAACGGCCGTTAATGAAGGAGGGAAGAAAAGTGCCTAGAAGAGTGCATGGTTTCAAAAGAGAAGTCCTGCCGGATCCCGTATATAATTCCGCTTTGGTAACAAAGCTTATAAACAACATTATGTACGACGGCAAAAAGGGCGTTGCTCAAAAGATTGTTTACGAGGCCTTCGATATTATTAAAACGAAGACCGGTACGGATCCTTTGGAGCAGTTCCGTAAGGCTCTCGATAACATTATGCCAAATCTTGAAGTAAAAGCAGTCCGCCGCGGCGGCGCAAACTATCAGGTTCCAATGGAAGTACGCGCCGACAGAAGACAGACTCTTGGTCTCCGCTGGCTTATTACCTATGCCAGAAACAGGAACGACAAGACGATGAGCGAAAGACTTGCTGCCGAACTTATTGACGCGGTCAATAACCTCGGCGGAGCTGTCAAGAAAAAGGAAGACACTCACAAAATGGCGGACGCCAATAAAGCGTTCGCGCATTATCGCTGGTAAACAACAGTTCCGCAGATAAAGCGGAAAGGAGATTATATGCCGTTAACGGAAAGTTATCCGCTCGATAAAATGCGTAATATTGGTATTATGGCACATATTGACGCGGGAAAAACAACAACAACAGAAAGGATATTGTTTTATACCGGAAAAACTCACAAGCTCGGGGAAGTTCACGAAGGCGCCGCTACAATGGACTGGATGGAGCAGGAGCAGAAGCGCGGTATAACCATTACCTCCGCTGCAACAACCTGCCATTGGAAAGGTCATCGTATAAATATCATCGATACCCCGGGTCATGTGGATTTTACCGTGGAGGTGGAGCGCTCGCTCCGTATTCTTGACGGTGCTGTCGCTGTTTTCTGCGCAAAGGGCGGTGTCGAACCTCAATCCGAAACCGTCTGGAGACAAGCGGATAAATATAAAGTGCCCAGAATGGCATATATAAACAAGATGGATATTATGGGGGCTAATTTCTACCGTGTTGTCGAAATGATGACCGATCGTTTGAAAAGCAACCCTGTACCCATTCAGCTTCCTATCGGCGCGGAATCGGATTTTAAGGGTATCATAGACCTTGTCGGAATGAAGGCGTATTTTTACACCGACGACATGGGTATTGATATTGTTGAAACGGAAATTCCCGACGAATTTAAGGAAATTACGGAAAAATATCGTGTAAACCTTATCGAACATGTGGCGGAATTCGATGACAGCTTATTTGAAAAGTATCTTGACGGGATTGAAATCGCCGTCGAGGAGCTTAAAAACGCCATACGAAAAGCCACTATAAGCAATAAATTCGTACCCGTACTGTGCGGCACCTCATACAAAAACAAGGGCGTGCAAAAACTGCTCGACGCCATTGTGGATTATATGCCGTCGCCTGTAGATATTCCCGCCATTATGGGAACAAATCCATACACGGGACAGGAAGAAGAAAGGCACCCTTCCGAATCGGAGCCTTTTTCCGCGCTCGCTTTTAAAATTATGACCGATCCGTTTGTGGCGGGTAAACTCTGCTATATACGCATCTACTCGGGTAAAATAAAAAGCGGGGATATGATCTATAATCCCAAAAGCAGAAAAAGAGAACGTCTCGGCCGTGTGGTGCTTATGCATGCAAATCACCGCGAGGAAATCGATTCGGTGGGAGCGGGCGAAATCGCAGCCATAATAGCCGCAAAGAATATGACCACGGGTGATACCCTTTGCGACGAAAAGCATCCCATTGTTCTTGAATCGATGGAATTCCCCGATCCTGTCATTAGAGTGGCTATCGAACCCAAAACCAAAGCCGGTCAGGAAAAGATGGCGTTGGCTTTGTCGGAACTTGCGGAGGAGGATCCCACCTTCAGAAACTATACCGATTCCGACACGGGTCAGACCATTATTGCCGGAATGGGCGAACTTCATCTGGAAATAATAGTTGACAGACTGCTTCGTGAATTCAGGATAGAAGCAAATGTCGGTAATCCTCAGGTTTCCTACCGTGAAACCATTCGCCGTCAGGCAAAGGCCGACGGTAAATTTATCAGGCAATCCGGCGGCAAGGGTCAATACGGTCATGTTATACTCACCATAGAACCCAACGAAAAGGGCAAAGGCTTTGAATTTGTTGATAACGTCAGAAACGGGGATATTCCTTCCGAGTATATTTCGTCTGTCGAAGACGGTATAAAAGGCGCCATGCTTTCGGGCGTGCTTGCCGGTTATAATGTGGTCGATGTGATAGCAAAGCTTGAGGGCGGTTCCTACCACGAGGTGGACTCATCCGAAATGGCGTTTAAAATTGCCGGTTCCATGGCTTTCCGCGAAGCGATGCAAAAAGCCGACCCGGTCCTCACCGAGCCCATAATGCAGGTTAACGTGATATGCCCCGACGAATATATGGGAGACATTATCGGCGACCTGGTATCCCGCCGCGGAAGCATAACGGGTATCGAGCCCATGAACGGTGTTCAGCAGATTTCGGCATTCGTGCCGCTTTCATGCATGTTCGGTTATGCCACGGATATGAGATCAAAAACCCAGGGACGCGGAGTATATTCCATGCAGCCGAGCCACTATTCGGAGGTCCCGAAATCAGTACAGGAGCAAATCTGCAATACCAGGACAAAATCATATTAAATACTCCCAAAAACCGGGTTTACGGATTTAATTTTCCGAAAAAGCCTTGACTTACGGGAAAAATTTAATATAATGAACCTATACGTGTAAACAAATAAATTATAATATTATCTATTCAGGAGGATAAAAATGGCAAAAGCTAAATTTGAAAGAACAAAGCCGCATGTTAACATCGGTACCATCGGTCACGTTGACCATGGCAAGACAACACTTACCGCCGCTATAACAAAAACCCTCTCACTTGCTGATACTTCCATTGAATTTCTGGCTTATGACCAGATCGATAACGCTCCCGAAGAAAAAGCGAGAGGTATAACAATCAACACCAGGCATGTTGAATATTCAACCGAGAAGCGTCATTACGCTCACGTTGACTGTCCGGGTCATGCCGACTATGTTAAAAACATGATTACCGGCGCCGCTCAGATGGACGGAGCAATACTGGTTGTCGCAGCTACCGACGGCCCCATGCAGCAGACCCGTGAACACATACTCCTTGCCCGTCAGGTCGGCGTTCCCGCTATAGTTGTTTATCTTAACAAGACCGATCTTGTCGACGATGAAGAACTGCTTGAAATAGTGGAAATGGAAGTTCGTGAACTTCTGTCCGAATACAACTTCCCCGGCGACGATACACCCATTATACGCGGTTCTTCCCGTGAAGCTCTGCTTTCCGATTCCAAGGATCCCAGCGATCCCGTTTATAATTCAATACATGAACTTATGGATGCGGTTGATAGCTTTATACCCACTCCCGACAGAAAAGCCGATCTTCCCTTCCTTATGCCCGTGGAAGACGTATTCTCTATCACCGGACGCGGCACCGTCGCTACGGGCAGAGTTGACCGCGGCACCATAAAGGTTTACGACAATATCGAAATAGTTGGTCTTCAGGAAAAAGCCAGACCTACCGTCGTTACCGGACTTGAAATGTTCCGTAAGCTGCTTGACTTCGCGGAAGCCGGCGACAACGTGGGCTGTCTGCTCCGCGGTATAGACAAGAGCGAAATCGAAAGAGGACAGGTTCTTGCAAAGCCCGGCACCATACGCCCGCATACCAAATTCGTGGGTCAGGTCTATGTGCTTACCGAAAAGGAAGGCGGCCGTCATAAACCCTTCTTTTCCAATTACCGTCCCCAGTTCTATTTCAGAACCACTGACGTTACCGGTGTAATCACCCTTCCCGAAGGCGTTGAAATGTGCCGTCCCGGCGACAACGTCGATATGAACGTTGAGCTTATCACTCCCATAGCCATTGAAAAAGGACTTCGTTTCGCTATACGTGAAGGCGGCAAAACCGTCGGTTCCGGCGTTGTTGTTGATATAACAACTTAAGTTCTCGTTAAAATTTAATATCGCTTCGGGGCGGGGTGCGATTCCCCACCGGCTGTATAGTCAGCTAACGCAAAACGTGTTCATGCACGCAATGCGCCGAACGGGTGAAATTCCCGTACCGACGGTAAAGTCCGGATGACAGAAGCGAAAACGTATGTTTATGTTTTCAATGCGCCCCCGTTTTCGGGGGCGCATTTTTCACTTTTCAACAAACATTACTAATAATAGTAGTATTACTGGCGGTTGGTCTTAATGGAAACTGTATATACCGACAAAACAATAATTTACGGGAGGTTTAAAATGAAAGAGACAGCGGAGCTATTAAACAAAACATATGAAAGTCTTCATATAAGGGCAATGAAGCTGGAAAGCGCGCTTTCTTCCGGCGGATTTGACTGTTCCTGGGGCTGGTATAACTATTACGGCGCGGATCAAAAAGAAATAAGATATTATCCCTTACCCGTAATTACCGTACATGGATTGGGAAATTTATTCCTTGAACTCAACAGCTGCTATTTTACGGCTACATACACCAAAAACGGGCTGCTTTCTCTTGAATTGGAAAAGCTTGCGAGATTGCACAGATTTGAAATATATGTCGCGGACGATACGACGCTTACCGTTTTTAATCCCTCGGATGATATATCGGAAATACGCACAAAGGTATTTTCCGTCGGTTGTGAAAGCTTCGGTATTTGCGTTTATATGCCGTCGGAACAGGATCTTAACTCTGTACGCGAGGTATTGGCGGAATTTCGCGTTCCGGAGGATATGATAGAAAACTGAAATAAAATATCGGGCTTTGTGTTTTAATATAACAGAAATTTACTGCAATAGCATTGACCTATAGTCAAACACGAAGCGTTAACATAAAATGGGAAAGGTATGATTATAAGTATGAAATATGAAAATATAAAGAAGCTGACGGTTATCGCGCTGCTTTCCGGAGTTGCCTTTTTACTGATGGTTTTGGAATTTCCGATCCCCTTGGTACCGGGATTTTTAAAAATGGATATATCGGAATTTCCCGCGCTGATAGCCGCGTTTATTATGGGTCCTGTCGAAGGTATAGCGGTTTGTTTTATTAAATGCTGCTTACATCTTACCGTATCTTATTCGGCGGGTGTGGGCGAGCTCGCCAACTTCCTTATCGGCGCCGCTTTTGTCGGTACGGCCGGGCTTATTTATAAATATAAAAATAATTTTAAAGGGAGTCTGTACGGCTGTATCGCCGGCAGTCTTGTAATGGCGGCTTTAAGCTACCCGATAAATCTGTTTATCGTCTACCCCGTCTATTCAAAAATGATACCAGTAGACCAGATAATACAGATGTATAAAGAAATTCTTCCCTCCGTGGGCTCGCTTGAAAGCGCATTGTTTGTATTCAATGTGCCCTTCACTCTCGTCAAGGGTATTATCGTATCGATCTTAAGCCTGCTTTGCTACAGAAGGCTGAAGCATCTTTATAAATCTTAAAAAGGTCATAATTGTTAACATATCAATGGTATACATTTTATTATCGGCGTTGTAAAATGATAATGACAGATATAACGTTTAGCATTAGCAGCATTAGTTATGATACCATAACAATAACCGTAAGCAAACCGTAATATGGCATTGCGCTAAAATAGAGAGGATGGGCATTATAATGAACGCAGCGTTTTACCTGACTCCGAAATCAAGCGTGGTTTATCTTTACGGAGATCAAAGTGTTCGGCAGGGGCTTGAGAAAATGAAGAGCCACGGCTATACCGCGGTTCCCGTCATCGACAGAGAGGGAAAGTATATCGGGGTTGCCGCGGAGGGTGATTTTCTTTGGTTTATGTTTGATCTTGCAAGGAACGGAAACACCGATATAATACGGGATATTAAAAACGCATCGGTTCAGGCGGTCATCAATACATATAAATATGAACCGGTATCCGTTAATGTATCGGAAGAAGAGCTGATACTGATGGCTATGAACCAGAATTTTGTACCCGTCATAGACGACAGGCAAATGTTTATCGGTATAGTAACCAGGCGGTCGATTATATCCAAAATTACAGAAACAAAAGAAATAAAACAACTTAAAAAAGAGCTTCATCGTTGAAGCTCTTTTTTTCTCGTTATTTCTCTTAATCCGTTACATTCTCCCAGCCTTCCACCAGCTTGTATATATTGCCGGCTTTGCTGATATAATTCATGGTTACTAAATTTTCAATATTGTAGCAAACAAGCGCCTTGTCAATTTCAAAGGAATTTTTTATTGTCTTACTGGATAGTATTTTGGAATATTGACCGATATCGACGATCACAAGGTCAAAATGCAGCGCGAGGAAGGGTGCCAGCGAATGGCCGAAGGAATCCTTAAGAAGCAGAAGGGTTTCACGTCCTTCATCGCCTTTTTTTGTGATAAGCGTAAGGGGATTTGTGGCGGATAAAAACATACTGTATTTATCGACGCCCTCATAAATGGTGTCGAGATAAGCGAAATCGTAAAAGCCCGAAAAGGTTATCCATTTCTCACCCGTGTATACTTCCATGGTATAATTATCAAGAATATCGTTTTTGAGTGTCCAGTACTCGACTGTATCGGGAGAAATATCCTTGTTCCCCGATTTGCCGTAGGTCGTACCGTAGAAATCCTCGGCGGCGGTATGAATATCAAAATCAGCTTTATTGTAGTATTCCATTCCGAAGGATTTCATAACCTCGACATATGCGTAATATGCGCCGAGAGTGGTCCAGTGATGGTCGGTTTTATAATAAATATACTCGCCGTTATCATATCTTGCGCGGTAATTGTTATTAATATTAATATAGTTAACATCGTCAAGCGCCGCGGTTGCAAATTCAAGCAGCTTGACGCTGTTTTCGGAAGGGTAGGAAAACGCCGAGCAGGCAACATCTATGGTACGCGGAGGCAGAATTACGGAAAAAGGAATCTCAAGCTTTTCAAACCTTTCCGCAAGCGTATTTATGGTATTAAGCTGAGCGCCCACATGATTTTCATAAAAGAAATCCACCAAGGGTGCAATATAAGTATCTTCATGGCTTTTACCGTCATGAGCGGAAAAAAGCCGTACGGCAAGCTGATCGTTTTTACCGAACAACACACCGTTGTTTTCACGCTTGAGCAGGAGCTTTTCTATATCGCATTCAAAGCCGACAAAAGTGTTACGCAGCGGGAACTGGTCGTTGAGATATTCGTTCATTTCCTTGGTAAAATCGCCGTTTTTAAACGTTTCCCAGGTTAATTCGGGGAACAGCTGAAGCTTTCGCCTTTCTTCACTCGAATAATCGTCGGCGGGCTTTATCACAAACGCCGCTGCCAAGCCGAACAGGATGCCGAGGAATATAACGATTGTCATTAAATTGATAATTTTTTGTTTGTTCATGTTCATGCCGCGTCTCCTCAGAACCGGAAATACAGAAACGGACTGTATGTGGAATTAACCATATACGCCACACATATTAAAAGCACACATCCCATAAGCACCGGTACTGCGTAGGCAAATACGGAAAAGCGCTCTTCCGCTTTGTAAAACAGCTTTTTAGGTATCGGGGTTGCGGCGATGGCGCATATCGCGAATATCGGGAGATATCTTACAAGGTCATACAGGGCGGTGGATGTGGCGCCCGCGGTCACTCCGATGCCGAACATTGCCCTAAAGCAAGCCATACCGGACGAAAGGTCGGTAAAATAGAATATAAGCCAGCCTATCACTATGAAAAACAATGCGTAAATGTGTGAAAGGAACGAAGGTATTTTTTCAAGCACCTTAAGCATAAACAGCTTTTCTATAATTAGCAGCATTCCGAAATACGCGCCCCATATGAGGAAATTCCAGTTGGCGCCGTGCCAGAAGCCGGTCAGCAGCCATACGACGGCTATATTGCGGAACTGCTTGGCAAGCCCCTTGCGGTTTCCGCCGAGAGGTATATAAACATATTCCTTGAACCAGGTGGAAAGGGAGATATGCCATCTCCGCCAGAATTCGGTGATGGATTTTGAGACATAGGGGTAGTTGAAGTTTTCGAAAAATTCAAACCCTATCATTTTACCCAGTCCTATCGCCATATCCGAATACCCGGAAAAATCAAAGTATATCTGGAAGGTAAAGGCGGTTATCAGCATCCACGCGCCGAGCGTCGTAGGCTCGAAGTCAAGCGACGAGGCGTAATATCTCACGACCGCCGCCACCGAATCGGCAAGCAGTATTTTCTTGGCTATACCCGCCACAAAGCGTCTTGCGCCTTTGGCGAATTTGTCAAGGCTTTCTTCGCGGTATGTGAGCTGCTCGTCTATATCCTTATATCTGACAATGGGACCGGCTATAAGCTGCGGAAACAGCGTGACATATGTTCCGAAGGGGACAAGCTTCTTCTGCAGCCTTGCGTCGCCGCGGTAAACGTCTATGGAATAGGACATTATCTGGAAGGTGTAAAAGGATATGCCTATCGGCAGCTTGAGCCAGTCAATGGGTTCGATACCCGAAAACAAGGGTATCGCCGAAATGTTACCTATAAAGAAATTGGCATATTTAAAAAACAACAGAAAAGCCAAATTTACGCATATCGACAGGGTGAGGTAAAGCTTTGCCTTTTTATTATCCTTTTCCCTGTATTTCGCTATTAAAAACCCAAAGCCGTATGCCGTCATAATGGATATTATCATTATGACAATAAACTGCGGCTCGCCCCAGCCGTAAAATATTAAGCTGTAGACAAAAAGAACGAGCATACGGTGTTTTTTGGGGACTATAAAGTAAAATATAAGAAGAGTGGTAAGAAAAGCGAAAACGAATATCAATGAAGAGAATACCATGTCCATGCGTCCTTTCGGTTGTTATCTGTCTATTATATACATCTCTTGCAACCGCAAGCTTTGTGCCGGTTTCGTCTGCGAAATTGAGGTCGTTTAGACCTCAAAGGCACAAATCTGCCGTTTGAAAAACTAACCTTTTAAATTTTATCCTCAAGCTCAAGCAGCGATTTGTCGATATCAGTGTCGCTTCTCACGCGACCTATTATTTTAACCTCACCGGGAGTGAAAATTTTTACGGTACCGTTGGGGTCATTCATTTTAACCTTGATTTTTCCGGTCAGGAAATTCGACTCAATTATAACACCCTTCCCGGAGGAGGTGGTGACAAGCGAATCCACCTTGGGGAAGGTGGCGTATTCCTGCTCGTAAACCTCGTGCTCAAACTTCAAGCAGCACATCAGCCTGCCGCAGGTGCCGGAAATTTTGGCGGAAGAAAGCGAAAGGTTCTGTTCCTTTGCCATCTTTATGGAAACCTGACTGAAATCCGAAAGAAAGGTTTTACAGCAAAACGGTCTGCCGCAAACACCAATACCGCCTATAAGCTTTGCCTCGTCCCTGACGCCTATCTGTCTCAATTCGATTCTGGTACGGAACACGGAAGCCAGATCTTTTACGAGATCGCGAAAATCCACACGCCCGTCCGCGGTAAAATAAAATATAAGCTTGGCGTTGTCAAAGGTGTATTCAATATCGATAAGCTGCATAACGAGACCGTTCTTTTTAACGTTTTCATCCCATACCGGTCTTGCCGCCGCCTCAAGCTCTCTGTTCTGAGCGTTTTTTTCATTGTCTGCCTCGGTCGCTTTACGGATAACGGGCTTTAAGGGACTTACAATGTCTTTTTCGGATACCATTCTGTTGGGGATGGAAACCTCGCCGTATTCCATACCCCTTATTGTCTCGACAATGGCGTGATCGCCTGATGCAAAGGTTAATCCGTTCGGGGAAAAGTAATACACTTTTCCGGCGTTGCGAAAACGTATTCCGATTATTTCGCATTCGCTGACCTGCGTATTTTCCCGGTCCTGTTTTTGTTCTTGTTCTTGTTCTTGGGATACGCTATTCATGTCCGTACCGTTTCGGTCAGCGGAGTTCGTATTACCATTCCCGTTTTTATAAGGGAATTGCTTGTTTTTATTGTTATTGTTATTATTGTTATTATTCATTGCTAAAATCATCCTTTCACGGAGGATATTTTCGGATAAGATCTGATTTCTTATCGTTTTATATCATTAACCCTTGAGGCGAAGCAGGTTAATGTTAAATTAATATTGGTGTTGGCGTTTATGCTTTCGTAAGCGCGGACGGCCTCCTCGGCGATAAACATAAGCTTGGTTTCGGTCGTGAGAGCCGCATATTCCGCCGCTTTATCAAACGGCAGCAAAGCGCAGCGAGGATATTTCTGTTTGGCGCGGAAAATGTCGTCGGTGAGGGTAATCGTTGCGGAAAGGAATTCCTTGGCTTTGGTTCTGTCATATCGTTTTAATTTAAAAAATGAAGCCGTTTCAAATTCCGTTCCCGAAAAAATAAAAGAAGCAAACTCGCACGCATCGTTTTTAATCGCGGTATATTTTTTTTCAAGCAGTGTCAGAGCCTTTCCCGGGCTGCCTTCCGCCATGCCCGCCGCGGATACTATTTCCGTGTTGTCTTTTCGGGGGTATTTTTCCTCAAGCCATGCGATTATGTCGCTTTTGGCGGTAGGGTAGAGGGTGATAATCCTTCCCCTTGATATAACGGTGGGGAGCAACGATTCCTTTTTATCGGTCAGTATAAAGAATACCGTTGAATTCGGCGGTTCCTCAAAAAATTTAAGCAACGCATTCTGAGCCTGCGTGTTCATTTTGTGCCCGTCTTTAATAATATAGACCTTTTTGTCCGACTCGTTGGGGAGCAGAAAAACCGTCTTTTTTATATCCCGTACCATACCCACGGTTATCAGGGAGCTATCCTTTTCCGGACCGTAAACAAATAGATCGGGATGAAAATTTTGACGCAGCTTTTTACAGCTTCCGCAGCTTCCGCAGGGCTTGCTTTTTCCCGTGCATAAAATACCCGCCGCGGCATAATATGCGAAAAAAGTTTTACCGAACCCCTCCTCGCCTTCCACAATATAGGCGTGAGAAAGCTTACCCGACGATAATTCACGGCAAAACGCTTCCTTTTCTTTTGTGTTGAATCTTTTATCTAAAAAATCCAAAGACATCGGCAAAACCTCATTATATGATACCATAAATTTCGGCAAAATAAAAGGGGTAGTGTTAAAAAACATAAAATAATAGCAAAGCATATGACCTATGACGGATTTTATAGAAATTGTAACGAGGATATAAAACACGTAAATATTTCATTAATACCATGCTTATTTAGTTATCAGTGATTATTTTATATTCCAAACGAAATTGCAACCGTTACTATTTCAAAGGGCTTGAAATCGAGTGTAAGCTTACCGTCTGTTACATCCAATTCTTTTTCGTATTCCTCGGTGATCGAGCATAGCATCACTTTTTTTAAGGTAAGCGGACTTCCGAATTCAAAGGTTGCGTTTGTTTTACGGTTAAACGATTCGCAGAAGCGGAACACGGTATATTGACCGTCGTAGGATTTCTTGACCGCTCCGACTGTTATATTCTCTTTGTCGCAACTCACAAGGGAAAAGACAAAAGGTATCTCCGAGCTTTCCGCTCTTACCGGTTCGATTATCGGAGGATTGTTGAACAGCGTCGCCTCTCTTATCACCCCGGCGGATCTGAAATCGCCCTCGTGCGGCAGCAGCGAATAGCTAAAACGGTGTTTGTCGCAATCGATAAAGTCATTCGGGTATCCTGAGGCTTTCAGAAGCGATAACGAAAGCCGCCCCCGTTTTACCGAATGACCGTATTTGCAGTCATTTATCAGAGCGATTCCGTAACCGCCGTCGGAAATATCCGCATATTTCTGACCGCATACCTCGAATTTCGCTTCCTCCCAGCTTGTGTTGCGGTCAGCCGGGCGGTTTACAAAGCCGTACTGTATATCGAAAGTCCCTTCCGTA
This sequence comes from Eubacteriales bacterium, assembly GCA_028701715.1. Lineage (GTDB taxonomy): Bacteria > Bacillota > Clostridia > Oscillospirales > CAG-382 > UBA1206. Next base: position 12,562 of record JAQVQF010000008.1, read on the forward strand.
TTGTTCACTTCGGCGTCGAATTCCGCCTTGAGGATAAGATTCTTTTCCTTCCAGTCGATTGTGGTATTGAAATCGATTCGGGGGCTGTTATCAAAAACAATAATTTCCTGTGTTATTTCCGACGCCATAAAGCGGCGGTTTATAATATACCCCGCTCCGCAGCCGCGCTGTATCGGTTCTGCCGTTTCGACACTGTCCACGGGATATGATTTTTCCTCATGGTATGCCTCAAGATTCCAGCAGTCGTAATTGAAGGGCAGGTCCTCGTAGGCGACAAGACGGTTCAGCACGCCGTTTGTAACCTCGCGTTTTGCTTTCTTGTCATAGAGGGAAACGATGCTGTAATTTTCATCGAAGGTGATTTTATAAAACCCGTTTTCAAGGGTTTTTCCGTTTATTATAATACTGTTATTCGTAAATCCGGCAGCGGACGCAAAGCCCATGGAGGGCAGGCTGTCAAACCGGATATAATTACCCGTCTCTTTCTCGACGCATATTCCGCCGCCTGTAAACGAGGTGGGGTTGAATACGAGATATCGATCCGTATTCCCCTCTTCCGGATTAACAAAGCGCGCTATATCGCATTTTGCTTTATTAATGATAGCCCTGTCGCTTTCCAGCAGCTTTTTATATTGTTCTCGGCTTGTTTTGTAAACCTGCGGTATTGACGAGCCGGGGATGATGTCGTGGAATTGATTGAGCAACGTCGTTTCCCAGTTTTTATACAGCTCTTCCGAAGGATATTCCGTGCCGCACAGCAGCTCGGCTATGACCGAAAACAGCTCCGCGTTGGCGTTTGCGAATTCGGCATATCGGTTGTACTGCTTGTTTTTCGCCGCCGAGGTATATGTGCCGCGGTGATATTCGAGATACAGCTCGCCCGACCATTCGGGCAGCTTACCGCGCTCTGCGGCGGATTTTTTGATATGCCCGATAAAATCGCTCACCTTGCCTTGTCTGACCGTCGGACAGCCGGGCACGCCCTTTTCAAGCCGCACGGCTTTTTCGCACATCTTGGCGGTGGGACCTCCGCCGCCGTCACCCCAGCCCATGGTAAGCAGCACCTCGTCCGTCAAAGCCTTGTCGGAAAAGCGATCCCAGCAGCCGGCGACGCATTTCGGGTCGGAGGTGGCGACATAGGTGGTGTAATTTACCGTGTCCCTGCCGCGCTCCTTGTCCTGCGCCGTCAGAAAATAGGTGAACAGCTCAGTGCCGTCTATGCCAATCCAGTTAAAAACGTCATGCGGCATACGGTTGGTGTCGTTCCAGGATATTTTGGAAGTGACAAAGGTATCAATGCCGGATTTTTTGCATATCTGCGGCAGCGAAGCCGAATAGCCGAAAACGTCGGGCAGCCAGAGCATATGATTGTCAACGCCGAATTCTTCCTTGAAAAATTTTTTCCCGTGAATAATCTGCCTTATCAGGCTTTCTCCGGAGGTCAGGTTGCAGTCGGCCTCCACCCACATGGCACCCTCAAGCTCAAAGCGGCCTTCGGCAACTTTTTGCTTTATTCTTTCAAACAATTCCGGGTCTTCATGCTTCACATATTTAAAAAGCTGAGGTTGGCTTGAGAAGAAAACAAGCGAAGGGTACTTGTCCATCAACGCCAGCACCGTCGAAAACGTATGCTGCGCCTTTTCCTTGGTCTGGTCGAGCGTCCACAGCCAGGCGACGTCGATATGAGTGTGACCCGTGCAGACGACAAACGGCTTTTTTATTTGACAGAGCTTATTATAAAATTCAGTTGTAAAATACTCACCCGCTTTTATTACGGATTCGCGGTATTCCGCCGAGGTTATGTCGCGCAAATCAAGCATATTCAGGGCGCTAATTATGCGGCTTGTGATATCGGCGTATTCTTTGGTGTCCTCGCCGAGGAAGCGCGCCGTTTCAAACGGAACGGCAAGATCATAATACAGCTTTTCGGCGTCTTTGTTTATAACCTCAAAATAAGCTTTGAAATCAAGATTGCTGCCCGTCGAGCCTGTGTAGGCGTAAAGATATATCTCGTATTCGTTTCTGTACGGAAATTCCATCGTGCGGTGGTTGGTGTCAAACCCCTGTGCGGCTTTTCCGTCCATATAACAGATAAACTGAGGGTTATAGACATTCCAGCCGTCGGCCGAGGTGTCCGCGCGAAGCCTGAGCATGCTGCTTTTGTGCTTTTCGGGCAGCGTTCCTTTTAAAATAAACCGGCCGTGACTGTCGGGCGTGCTGCCCCATTTCATGCCTTCGGCAAAAGGTTCAAAGTCTTCCGCGGAAATTGGAATTACCGTTTTATCCTTGTAACCGCAGCTTTGAAAATATATATTTTCAACTCTGATTTTTTCCGTAACAATGCTTTCCTTGATAATCGAAAGCATTCTGTCGATACGTTTTTCGGTTATATTCATATTCCAAGCTTCCTTTTCAATTCGTCCGGGTAGGGGTATTCGCAGACCGCGCCGAGCACCGTCACCACATAATCGCTGAGTGTTACCGCTCTGTCAAGACAGGCAGCCGTTTTTTCGCCTTTCAGATAGTTATAAAAGAAGCAGGCGGAAAAGCTGTCTCCTGCGCCCACCGTCGAGACGACTTTGCCCGTGGGCTTTTTTGAAGATATCGCATTCCCTGTTTTACAGTCATATACCATGGCGCCGTCCCTGTCAAGGGTGACTATTATAAGCTTAAGGTTATAGCTTTCCGCAAGGGAAACGCAGATTGCCTCTTCATTTTCGCCCTTCGCAAATCCAAGCTCTTTAAACACATGAATTTCCTCGCGTGACGTTTTAAGTATGGTTGACTTTGAAAGCGAATAATCTATTATTTCCCTTGTATAATAATTCTGCCTTATGTTTATGTCGAAAAAAACCTCATCATAATTATTTTCAAGCAGCTTTTTCAGCGTATTGCGCGAAACGGCGTTCCGCTGTGCCAGAGTGCCGAAGTAAAAGCCCGCAAAGCTTTCGGTTGTTTCGGGAAACGGTATGAAATCATAAGCGACAGGCGACACAAGGTCATATGACGGCTTGCCGTTTTTAAGCGTCACATTACAATAACCGGTGTTATATGAGGTTTTAGGCACATATTTTATATTTACGCCGTGCTTTTCGGCATCATGAAGCGAAAGAATACCGTTTTCATCATTTCCCACGGCGGACACCATACAGGCATCCCCGCCAAGCAATGAAAAATGGCAGGCAAAATTCAGCGGAGCGCCTCCAAGCTCTTTTTTGTTTTCAAAGCAGTCCCAAAGTATTTCTCCGAATACCAGTGTTTTCATCTGTGTAACCGTTCCTTTTAAAAAGCTTTCGGATATTCGCCGCACAGGTAATAAAGCGGCGCTTCGTCTTCCTCTATCTGCGGGAATCTTCCCATGGTTTCGTAAAAGCGGTTGTCGCACTTGTCGTCGTTGACCATGGAAACCTCTCCGATAAGCACCTTGCCCCTGCCTTTTTCGCCCCAAAAGGCGTGGTACTGATATGGCGGCAGGGTTATGGATTCGCCGGGCGTAAGGCAAAGCTTTGTACCGGCGGGCACGGTTCTGACATATCCGTCGGTGGTGACGGTGACGGGGGTATCGGCAAGGGTTTCGTTTTCGCCGCAGTTATAGACCTCCACTATAAGATTGCCGCCGCCGCGGTTTATAATATCCTCCATCTTATGATAATGAAAATGCATGGGCGAATACTGGTCCTCGTCGGAAATAAGCAGCTTTTCCGCGTAGGTTTTTTTACAGTCAGGCTCGCTGAGACTGCCGTTTCTTATGGTGAACAGGAACAATCCGATTTTATTAAAATCGCCGTGACCGTAGTCGGTTATGTCCCAGCCGAGCATATGGTTTCTAATCTCGTCGTATTCGTGACCCTTTTCCTTCCACTCGTCGGGCGTAAACCACGCGAAGGGCGGAAGATTAAAGTTTTGCTTTTTGATAAATTCGATATTTTCTTTTAGTTTATTGTTGATTTCCGAGCGTTTCATATTCATGACCAATCCCTTCCGCCGAACCGTAAACTTTTTGACGGTTCTATTTATAGAACCGTTCGGCTTTCCGAAATTGCGGTTATTAAAACCGCAAAGGCAAAAATTTGCTGATTGAAAGATTTATCTTTCAATCGTACTCCCTTTGAATTTTCTTAAAAACGGGTTGTTTATCCTCGCGTCCGAAAGAGTGGTGGCGTCCTCGTGTCCCGGCAGCACCGCAAAATCACCGGGATAATAATAAAGCCTTTTTAACGATTCGTTAAGGTCGTTTTCATCTCCGCCGAAAATGGTAGTGCCTATACTGTTCTTAAACAGCGTGTCGCCGGTGAACATACAGTCCTCGAAGATATAACATACCGAACCCTTTGTATGCCCGGGGGTATGAAGTACGCTGAATTCGAATTCGTCTATTTTGTATTTGCCTTCCTTGTAAATTATAACATCAGCAGGATACATGGGTCTGGGATCGTTTTCTATCATGGAAGAAAAAACATCCTTTTCATAAAGACATTTTTCATCGTCCTTGTGTATTGCGACCTGTGTCAGCTTGTTCCTCAGGGAATCGGCGGCGAGAATATGGTCAAAATGCCCGTGGGTGAGGAGTATCACCCTGCAGGATGCCTGTATGGAATCGAGCTTCGCTTTTATCAGCGAATAGTCGTCGCCGGGATCTATAACGAGCGCACTTTTTGTCGCTTTTGATTTGAGTATATAGCAATTCGTCCGCATGGGCGAAACGATTACTTTATAAATATAACAGCTGTTCATTCAAATAACCTCCCACGTTTAATTATAAATAAATAACATGAATAATACAATAGCATTTTCACTATAGATCGAAAAAATTGCACACGGGCGAAAAAATTGTTCATGCTACTTGAAAATGCGGTATATATGTGTTAAAATACATTGATGATTATTAAAAGGATGTATATATGGAGCAAATAAAAAAGATTCTGGCGGCGTGTATAGCAAAACATATCGACGGCGCTTTGAACGAAGAAGAAATAATTAATTTAATGGAATATCCCGCCGACGCTAAAAACGGAGATATATGCTTCCCGTGCTTCAGGCTCGCCAAGGCGTTCCGCAAGTCGCCCGCTGCGATAGCGGAAGAGCTTTCCGGTAAAACAGAGCTTCCCGCCTGTGTGGATAAAGTCAGCGCGGTTTCGGGCTATGTAAATTTTTATTTTACATCCGTTTGTTATACCGAATTGCTTTCCGGCGTAACGTTTGACGGTGATATAACGAAAACAGGCGAAGGGAAAACGATATGCATCGATTTTAGCTCCCCAAATATCGCCAAAAAGTTTCATCTCGGTCATATAGGCACCACTATAATAGGCAATTCGCTGCGTAATATATTCGGTTATTGCGGGTATAAGGTGATTGCTATAAACCATCTCGGCGACTGGGGTACCAATTTCGGCAAGCTCATATGTGCCTACAAGATGTGGTCGTCCAAGGAAAAGGTCGAACGTGACGGAGTTGTCGAGCTTGAACGCATATACGCGAAGTTCAATAAGGAAGCGCAGGAGAACGAGTCGCTCAATCAGGACGCGCGTGATGCCTTCAGCGAGCTGGAGAAGGGCAACGCCGAATACCGTGAGATATGGCGTTCTTTCAGGGAAATATCCCTGAAGGAATACATGAAAACCTATAATTTGCTGGATATAACCTTTGATTCCTTTACCGGTGAATCTTTCTTTACCGACAAGATGCCTGCCGTTGTTGAAGAACTGCGCGAGAAGGGACTTTTAAAAATCGACGACGGCGCGAGCGTGGTCGACCTTTCGGCGTATAATATGCCCCCGTCACTTATTCTCAGGCGTGACGGTTCGACTTTATATCCCACAAGGGATATAGCCGCCGCCGAGTGGAGGAAGAAGGAATACGATTTTACAAAATGCATATATGTCACCTCCGCCGGGCAGTCTCTGCATTTTGCTCAATGGTTCAAGGTAGTAGAACTTATGGGATATAAATGGGCTAAGGATCTTATCCACGTACCATACGGTACCATGTCCTTCAACGGTGAAAAGCTGGCTTCCCGTACGGGAAATATTATATACCTCGACGATCTGCTTGACCAAGCGGTGGAAAAGGCAGAGAAAATAATAGAAGAAAAGAATACAACGCTTGAAGATAAGCATGGCACCGCCATAGCGGTGGGTGTGGGCGCGGTGGTTTTCAACGCGTTATTCAATTCAAGGATAAAGGATGTCGATTTTTCCTGGGATACCGCGCTTTCCTTCGAGGGCAACACAGGCCCGTATATACAGTATACCTACGCGAGATCATGCAGCGTTCTCCGCAAATGCGCCGACATTACCGAAAGCGGAGCCGGTGATTACGGGAGATATGAGCCCAATTCGGATGAAAAAAGGCTTGTCAAGCAGCTTACGCTGTTCCGAGGCAAGGTGCAATCCGCAATGAACGATTGCGAACCGTCAGTCATAACACGCTATCTTCTCGAAACCTGCGGACTGTTCAATCAGTTTTACCACAGCTCAACGATTATACATGCGGAAAACGAAACAAAGCTTTTCCGTGTGGCGCTGACCTCCGCTTTTAAGGTGATTGCGGGCAGATGCCTTGATTTGTTGGGTATGAAAAAAACAGAAGAAATCTAAATTACCGGGGGGATATATAATGTCCGGGCATTCCAAATGGAACAATATAAAGCATAAAAAAGAAAAAGCCGACGCGCAGCGCGCCAGCGTATTTACAAAAATAGGCAAGGAGATAGCCATCGCCGTAAGGGAAGGCGGAGCTGATCCGGCGGCAAATTCCAGGCTGGAAGCGTTAATAGCCAAGGCAAAGGCAAGCAACGTGCCTAATGAAAACATCGATCGCGTTATCAAAAAGGCCTCCGGCGCCGACGCCGCGCAGTATGAGGTCGTGTTTTATGAGGGGTATGGTATAGGCGGTGTAGCGGTCATAGTTGAGACCACAACAGACAACCGCAACCGCACCGCGGCGGATATACGCCATTATTTTGATAAATACGGCGGTAATATGGGCACCACGGGCTGCGTATCCTTTATGTTTACGGACAGGGGAGTTATAATAATCGAAGCCGAAAACGTAAAGAACGAAGAAAAGCTGATGGAGGACGCGCTCGAATGCGGAGCGGATGACATCAACGACGACGAGGATTCGTTTGTGATATATACAGCTCCGTCAGCTCTGACCGAGGTGAGCGAAGGGTTGAAAAAGTCAGGCTATGAGATATTTTCGGCGGAGGTTGAAAAGATACCCTCTACTTATGTTTCCTTATCCGATCCGGAACAGCTTGAAAGGTTTGAAAAAATGATCGACCTGCTCGAGGATAACGACGACGTCCAGAATGTGTGGCATAACCTCGAAGAATAGAAATTAAAAATCAGGGAGGACACCATGAAATGTAACAACTGCGGAAAACCGATTCCCAACGGTTCGGAAAGCTGCCCGTACTGCGGCACAACACAGAACGCGGTTTTGGAGGATTTCGAGGAACCGCGTTATTGCCCTTTCGCCGTCGCGAGCTTTATTGTATCGCTGGTAGGCACACTGCTCTTTGCGGTTATATGCGGTCCTGTCAGTATGATTCTCGCAGGGATAGCCTTTTATAATTTTGACAGATTTGCCGATAAAGCTTCTCCGAAGCTGAAGGGAAAGGGCTTTATGATCGCAGGCTTTCTCCTGGGAATCTTTGAATTCGTAATAGGGGCTGCCGCTCTTGCGGCGAACAATTCCACCGCCGTGTTCATCTTTTGGATGCATTGATTATTTACATAATGAAAACGGAGACGGCTTTACCGTCTCCGTTTGCTTACCATTCAATCTCGGTTATACCGAGTATGTGAAGCCTTACCGCTATATAGTCGAGAGCGGTTATATATCCGTCCCCGTTAATATCAGCTGCCCCGTCGGTGTCTTTTTGATTAAATAAATCGGCTTGATTATTTTCTCTTTAATATAACGGCGCCGGCAAGAACGATAACGGAAATTATAGCAAGAGCTGCAAATCCGGTATCTCCGGTTGGGGGAGCGGTAGGCTCGCTGGTTTCTTCCGCTGCGCTTGTCGCCACGCTTTCAGTTTCGCTTGCAGCTTGGCTGTCTTCTTCGCTGGAATCATCCGGTATAATAATTGTGCCGGCTTCGATAATTTCGATTTCATTAAGAAACAGGAATACTCCTCCGCTTGCCCAGCAGAACTGCAATCTGCAGTACTGCGCGGTTATCACGTCAAATTCCTTTTCGGCCCAGTAGACTTCACCCGGCGTGCCGAGCAGCAGATCGCCCGCTTCTGTCCAGTCCGAACCGTCGGAGGAATAGGATACAAGAATAAGCGCGGGTCCGGCGATACCGGATACACCGGCGCCGTCCCATACATTGGCGCGTACCGTATCCCATGTTTTAGCCGAGCCGAAATCAAATACAACGGTGCCTACGAAATATTCGACGCCTTCTATCGTTTCGACGGTTGTGTTGTTACCGGCGCTTTCGCCGTTATGATAAAAGCCATACCAGTCGCCCGTATAAGCTTTATCGGGAAGAGCGACGCCGTCGTTAAGAGAGGCTGTATATGTATCGTATCCCGGAAGATATGTAGCGGTAGCATCAACGGCTAAGTTGCCTTCACTCCCGGCCGGAGGAACAACAACACCCCAGTTGGTATCCATATACTGCTCGTCAAGCGCGCAGTTGATAATTTCTTCATCGTCGGCGTCAAGACCTGTGGCAAAGCCCTTGGACCATACTACTTTACCGCCTTCGGCTTCGCTTATAAGTATAGAAGCAACTTTTACTGTACCTGTGGCGTTCCAAAAGCCCATGCCTACGGTAATTAAGCCGACAGTGTCTGTATAGCCTTCGGTTATTGCTATTTCAGTTGAAGCGCGTCCCGATGCATATGTAGCTTCGAAAGGATTGAATTGGATGCTGTATTCCGCCCAGCCGCCTATGGTTGCGGTTTCGTCGCTGTACTTGGCAAAATCGGCATAATTAATAAGGTAATCTAAATCATTATACTTTGTAGAATCGGCATAGCTGTAATAGTTGACATAAATGGAATTTTCGGTTACAGTACCGCCGCCTGTGCAGTCGTCGCCGAAATAAACATTCGCGCGGACATTGTACGTCTTGTTGCTGAATATACTGCTGTCAATTTGGAAATTTACATACGGTGTGTAGGTGGAATCTGCTTTGAGCCAGAGATAGGAAGAAGGGCCTTCCGTTTCTGTTTCATCAGCAGTAACGAAAAGTCCGCAGAGAGAAAGGACCAGAACAAGCGCGAGAGCTATCGAAAGGGTTCTTTTCATGTGATATTCCTCCATTATTTATTTTAACATTAAAAGCTAAGAGTAAGGTAACATAAATATTAACAATTGTCAATAGAAAAATTTATAAAATCGGAATAATTTTTATAAAAAATATACACAAATAATGCGATTATCTCCGCTTTTGGTGGCTTTTTGTTGCGAGCTTGTATTTAAAATGATTGAGTCTGTATTTGGCATATCTGAAATAATCCGTACCGAAGAAAATAATAATATTTATTAAAGACGTTATAATCGCCGCTCTCAACGACCAGCTATTCATTATAAAAGCATAAACAAGATATATACAAGCTGCCCAAGCCAGCCATTTCGCTTTTACCGGAACAAGAAAAAACAGCATTATCTGAAAATCCGGGAAAACCGCCGCAAAAGCAAGAAACAGAGACAGATTAAGGTACATATTTATGGTATATCCGGTTATAAAGCCCGCTGTGATGCTGCCGATGATCCCCAAAAGATAAAACAGATTGAAGCGGAAAGAACCCCATTTGCGCTCCAGCGATGAGCCTATAAGCCAATAGAAATACAGAGCGAATATAATTATGATAAGATTTTCAAGGGGCGGAAGGAAAATAAATGATATAATTCTCCATACCTGTCCGGAAAAAACAGCCGCTCTGTCGAACATCATTATACTGTACAGGCTGACGCCGTTGTTTATGAGGAAAATATAATTTACGACATACACTATTGCCATCGCTCCGACAATATAGCTGATTAGATTTTGCGGGGAACGTCTCCCGAAACGGTTTTCGATTTTGTCAAGTATTTTATAATTTCCGTAAACCATATCAAACCTCTCTCCGTAATTTATATCTGTGTTTTTATTTTAATAGAAGATTGTAAAATGAAATTGCAATAGAAAAAAGTATCCACAGCGAAGATTCTATGATAGAATTGAGTTACTACACACCAATTCTGAAAGGATCATCGCTATGGACAATCCAAATTGTAACAC
>JAQVQF010000144.1 GCA_028701715.1 Eubacteriales bacterium
TACGCCGAAGAACATAAGAGCTCTTGTCAAGGCGTACACTTCCGTTAAGAAGGCAAAAAAGCTGATAGGCATTTTCAATCCCGATGTGGTAATCGGCACCGGCGGATACGCAAGCTGGCCGTATGTTAAGGCGGCGGCGATGCTTAAGATACCCACGCTTATACAGGAGCAGAATGTATTCCCCGGTGTGACCACGAAAAAGCTGTCCCGTTACGTCGATACCGTATGCGTCAGCTATGACGAATCGCGCTGTCTGTTCGGCGACGAAGTGCAGAAAAAGCTCGTGCTGACCGGAAATCCGGTAAAAGCCAACAATTTCGACAGGGAAGCCGCCAGAAAAAAGCTCGGACTTAAGGAGGATGACATATACATATTATCCTGCGGAGGCTCTCTCGGAGCGGATAAGGTAAACGCTCTGTGTATCGAGGCGATGGAGATTTATAAAAACAAGCCTGAAATCAAGCAGATACACGCCGTCGGGCATATAGGCTGGGAAAAGCATTCGGCCTTGGCAAGGGCAAAGGGACTGGATAAACGCGAAGGCTATGAAATTGTCGAATACATATACGATATGCCGTTAAGACAGGCTGCCGCGGATATTGTCGTTTCGAGAGCCGGAGCGATTACCACGGCGGAGCTGGCTTGCTTAGGCAGGGCGACGATTTTCATACCTTCTCCCAATGTGACGGAAGACCATCAGTATAAAAATGCGGCGGTGCTTAAAAAGGCCGGCGCCGCGGAGGTATTCCGCGAAAGCGTCCTCGACGGCAGGATATTGGCAAAAACGATAATCGATTTGTCCAAGGACGGTGAAAAACGCCGTGACATGGAAGAAAAAATGAAGGCGTTCGGCAAGCCCGACGCGGTTAAAAAAATAACGGACGAGATATTCAAGCTCGTCTGACAAAGGCAGTAATTGAGATATGGACGATGAAAGGGATTTTAACGATTATAAAGTCGTTAAATTCGAGACGTTAAAACAGCAGCAGGAACGCAAAAGCAAACACAGAAGGGCGTTTTATATAATTCTTGTCGTCGCGGCGGCGTTGTCGTTTTTTGTCGTGGCTTTCACCGTTTTCCTAAAAATAAGTCATATAGAAATTATAAATTCCACGCTTTACGACGATGAAGAAATATTCGCGGCGCTTCCGATTGCGAAAGGCGATTCCTTATACGGCTTCGACGGCGGCGGGGTCGAGGAATATCTGCAAAAGCATTTTCCCTATTATAAAACGGTTTCGGTGACAAGGAAGCTGCCCTCGACGGTTATTATTGAGGTAACCGAGGAAACGCCGGTATTCTGTTTGAAATCGGGTAATGACTATTATATTCTGTCTGAGGATTTCAAGGTTCTCGGCAGGACGGAGACCGTACCGGAGGAAATAAGCTTAATCAGCCTCAGCACAGGCTATGTAAAGCGCTGTGTAACAGGGGAAACGCTTTCCTTTGCCGAAACCAAGCTTTTTGATTCTTTGGACGAATTATGGCAGACGCTGTGTTATTACAAGCTTGATGATAAAATAGATTATATAGACGCGTCCAATCGTTTTGACATATATATCGGTTACAACGGGCAGCTGAGGATATATATGGGCGACATTAAGGACTGTGACACAAAAATAAGGTTTTTACTCGGTATAATGGAACACATATACGACGATCAGACCGGTTATCTTGATATATCCAACCCAAAGGAGGCAACGTTTTCCCCTAAAAGCGGCAATATTAACGAATAATATGCAAAAACTCGTTTGAATACACTATTTTTTTTAAAAAACTATTGAAAAAATACGTAATTTGTTTTATACTATACTAAATAATTATGTAATTAATAATACTGTGCCTTCAAACGGCGGAAGGGGAATTTTATAATGGCGGAAAAATTTGATTCTTTCGACGGCAACGTGATAATCAAGGTCATTGGTATCGGCGGCGGAGGAAACAACGCGGTCGACAGAATGATAGCGGACAGTCTTGCCAATGTTGATTATATCAATATCAACACCGATACCCAATCCCTCTACAGAACCGCGGCTCCCACCAAAATAGCGATAGGCAATAAAATAACCCGCGGGCAGGGTGCAGGCTCGAATCCGGACCTCGGCAAACGAAGCGCGGACGAATCCGCGGAGCAGATAGCGGGCATAATAAAAGGCGCCAATATGGTGTTTATAACCGCCGGTATGGGCGGCGGCACGGGTACCGGCGCGGCTCCGATAATAGCCAAAATAGCCAAAGGCATGGGTATCCTCACGGTCGCCATAGTCACCAAGCCTTTCGGCTTTGAGGGCAGACACAGAATGGCTCAGGCCGAATCGGGTATCGAAGCGCTTTCCCAAAACGTCGATTCTCTGCTTGTTATCCCCAACGAACGCTTAAAGCTGCTTACGGATAAAAAAATTACATTTATGAACGCTTTCCAGGAAGCGGACGATATACTCCGCAAGGGTGTACGCTCGATATCCGAGCTTATACTGAACGAAGGTTATATTAACCTCGACTTCGCGGATATTGCCGCGGTAATGACGGGAGCGGGGCTGGCGCATATGGGCGTAGGCAACGCAAAGGGCAAGGACAAGGCGGAACAGGCCGCCAAAATGGCGATGTCGTCGCCGCTGCTTGAGACCAATATTTCCGGCGCGAAGGGCATTATCGTAAACATAACCGCTTCGCCCGACATAGGTCTTGACGAAATCGACCAGGCCGCCACTATGATAACCGACGAAGCGCATCCCGACGCGACCGTGATATTCGGTACCGTGTTTAACCCGGAACTTGAAGACGAAATGAAGATAACCTTAATCGCCACGGGCTTTGAGAAGGAAGAAAAAAAGAAAGCCCAAGCGGCTCCCTTATTCCCGTCGGCTCAAAAGCCGCAGGTCAGCAGCTCCAACGCCAACGCCAGCAACAACGTTAATGAGAAGGAATTCAACGAGATATTCGATTTGATTAATAAAAAGCGCAATGTTTAGTTAAATAAATTAACACAAACCGGAGGAAGTTATAATGCCAAACGAAAGCGGATACAACACAAATGTAGTGATAAAGGTTATCGGAGTGGGAGGCGGCGGCGGAAACGCGGTCAACCGTATGATAAGCATGAATGTAAACGCAGACAATGTCGATTACATCAACGTCAATACCGATACGCAGATACTGATAAAATCGCTGGCATCCACCAAGCTTGCCATAGGCGAAAAAGTTACCAAGGGACACGGCGCCGGCTCCAACCCGGAACTGGGCGAAAAAGCGGCGGAAGAATCGCTTGAAAGCATTACCGAAGCCATAAAAGGCGCCAATATGGTGTTTATAACCGCCGGAATGGGCGGCGGCACCGGCACAGGCGCGGCTCCCGTTGTGGCAAAGGTGGCAAAATCCCTCGGTATCCTTACCGTAGGCATTGTGACCAAGCCTTTTAAGTTTGAAGGACGCACAAGAATGATTCATGCCGAGGAAGGCATCGACAAGCTTGCCTCCTATGTGGATTCTTTACTCATAATCCCCAACGAACGCTTAAAGCTCCTCACCGATAAAAAGATAACCTTCCTAAACGCTTTCCAGGAAGCCGACGACATTCTCCGCAAGGGTGTTCAGTCGATATGCGAGCTTATCACTACAAACGGTTACATAAACCTTGACTTCGCGGACGTTTCCACCGTTATGACCAATGCCGGGCTGGCGCATATGGGCGTCGGCGGCGCTAAGGGCAAGGACAAAGCGGAACAGGCGGCAAGAATGGCGATGTCGTCTCCGCTGCTCGAAACCAAAATCGACGGCGCAAAGGGCATTATCGTCAACATCACCTCCTCGCCCGATATCGGACTGGACGAAATCGACGAAGCCGTATCTCTCATCACCAACGAAGCGCATCCCGACGCCACGGTTATATTCGGTGTCGCGTTTAACGCCTCTCTTGAGGACGAAATGCACATAACGCTTATCGCCACGGGCTTCGAGCATGAAAAAAAGTCCTACGAATACAGGAAAGCGGTGGCGGAAAAGCAGGTACAGGCGGCTCCCACGCCCGAGCAGAAGGCTTCCCAGCAGGCCATCAATGAGGACGAAATCAATAACATCATTTCTATGCTCAATTCCAACAGAAGAAGCGATATATAAATTTCGGTTAATAATATTAAGGCATAGCGTTTGCGCGTTATGCCTTATATCTTGTTTGACAACGGAAAGGTAATGTTATGTGGAAGGAAAGGACCGAAGCGCTGATAGGCAGGCAAGCCGTTGAAAGGCTGGCGGCCGCCCGCGTTGCCGTATTCGGTATCGGCGGCGTGGGCTCATATGCCGTTGAGGCTTTGGCAAGAGCGGGAATCGGCGGGCTGGATCTTATCGATGACGACGTTTACTGCGAAACCAATCTAAATCGCCAGCTTTACGCAACGCTTTCCGCGTTGGGGATGTATAAAACCGAAGCCGCCAAGGCGCATATTCACGATATCAATCCGGATTGCGGCGTTGTGACCGTGAATACAAGATTCACGCCGGAAAACCGAGATAATTTTGACTTTTCCTCATATGATTACGTTATCGACGCAATAGACTCGACAGACTGCAAGGCTTCGCTTATTAAAAAATGCTTCGATGAAAATATAAATATAATTTCCTCAATGGGCGCGGGAAACCGTAAAGATCCCGGACGCTTTACTGTGGCCGACATTTACTCCACCTCGACAGACCCTTTGGCTAAGGTTATGAGAGCAAAGCTGAAAAGGTTGGGAATAACACGGCTGAAGGTCGTATATTCGACGGAACCCCCTTCAAAGGTAAATGAAGACAGGGTTATCGGTTCGCTTTCCTGCGTGACCGCCGCCGCCGGGCTTATGCTTGCCGGAGAGGTAATCAAGGATTTAATAAATATAAAAGGTTCCGTATGATATGCATTAGCAATATACATCTGAAGCCCGGCTATACCGATGAGGATCTGACCGAAAAGGTATGTAATATTTTAGGCTGTAAGGATGCTTCGAGCACAATGTATCGGATAGTTTCAAAATCCCTCGACGCCAGACGCGGCTATGAAATGAGCTGTATAATATCGGTCGATGCGGAAATCAAAGGCGATTCCGAAAAAAGCGCCGCGCGCAGGGCAAAAAGATCGGGCGCGGATATAATATATCCGGTAACGGAGAAAAAGTACGGGCAGCCGCCTGTGAAGCGTCAATACGGCAAGCGTCCCGTAGTGGTCGGATTCGGTCCTGCGGGGATATTTATCGCGCTTCTTCTCGCCCGAAACGGATTTGCGCCTATAATAATCGAACGCGGCGGCGATATCGACGAAAGAGTAAAAAAGGTTGACATATTCTATAAAACGGGTGTCCTCGACGAAAGCACGAATATCCAGTTCGGGGAAGGCGGCGCGGGCGCGTTTTCCGACGGCAAGCTGACCACTTTGATTAAGGACACTAATTTAAGATGCCGCTTCGTGCTCGAAACCTTCGTGCGCTACGGCGCGCCGGAGGAAATCCTTTACGAATCGCACCCTCATATCGGCACCGATAAATTAAGATGCGTGATTAAAAATATAAGAAACGATATTATTTCGCTCGGCGGCGAGTTCCGCTTCGGCTGCAGATTTATCGGTTACGAAACCGACGGTAACAATATATACGCCGCATTATTTGAAGCTTCTTCCGGGATGTATAAAACAGATGCCGATACAATTTTCCTCGCCATAGGGCATTCCGCACGTGACACATTTGAGAC
>JAQVQF010000145.1 GCA_028701715.1 Eubacteriales bacterium
AACAGCCGCGTGCGTTTTATCTATATAAGCTTTTTATTTAAACGCATTAAAAAGGGCTGGAGCTTCAAAGCGTATGAAACGCCGAACGGAATCGCGGCCGAAACCGTTAGAAAGCCCGAAGAAGGTAAAATATTCGAATGCTATAATATTGTGCGTTACTCCAAGGATTATTCTGTTATAACGGATGAGGTTGTCGCAAAAATTTACGAAACCGAAGAAAACGCCTAAAATCTGAATATGGAAATGTGAACTCTGCCGTAACGGTATATCTTGCAATCCTTCACCCCGGGGGATACCGGAACTCCGTCGGGACCCGATTCGCATACAACAATCGCGTCGTCGGTTAAAATACCGGCGGCGTATATTTTTTCAAGCACCTCGTCGAGAAAGCCTTCTTTATAGGGCGGGTCAAGAAAAACAAGGGAGTATTTATCTATGGCGTGCTTGACAAAATCCTTCCAGTCGGAATTTATTATGACGCATTTTTCCATAAGCTTTGTTTTTATTGCGTTTTCTTTTATAATCGCCACGGCGTTTCGGTCGTTGTCGATAATTGTCGCTTTTCCCGCGCCTCTTGACAACGCCTCAAACGCGAGCTGCCCGCTCCCGCCGAATAAGTCGAGCACCTTTCTGTCGTGAATATCGAAATGAATGGCGGAAAAAACAGCTTCCTTGACTTTTTCCGCGGTCGGGCGGGTATGCTCGCCTTCCGGGGTGTTCAGCTTTATGCCTCTGGCGATACCTGTTATAATTCTCATTATGTTGTTTCCTTTTCTTTTATAAAATAGTCGGCAATTTCCCGCGCCGCCGTTTTGGAAATACCGTCAAGCGACGCCAGCTCCTCATAGGACGCATCCCTGACAGCCTTCAATCCGCCGAAATGCAGCAGCAGCTTTTCCGCTGTTTTTTTACCGACACCGGGTATATCCGTAAGCGAGGACGAGGTCAGGCTCTTACACCGTTTTTTATCCATGCTGCCGAAAGCGACATTATGCACTTCCTCTTGAAACCTATAAAAGAAATTGAAAAGGTCCTGACGCTTGTTAAGGCTCATTTCATTTTCCCCGTCGGTGAGGGTGCGCGTCTTGTGGTGCTCGTCCTTTATCATGCCGAAAACCGGAATATTTACTCCTTTTTCGTTAAGAAGGTTTTTTATGACGCTCACATGTCCGCCGCCGCCGTCCACAAGAATCAGGTCGGGATAAGCCCAGTCACCGTCGTTATGAGCCAGCCTTCTGCCGATGCCCTCACGCATGGAGGAATAGTCGTCCCGTGTTTCTACCGTTTTCATATTAAACGAACGGTACTTTTTTTTCACGAAACGGTTTGCTTCCCATACCGCCATTCCACAGACGATAGCCTCGTCGCCGTGGTTGGAAACATCATAGGCTTCTATGCGTTCGGGCAGTACCTCCAGCTTAAGGAAAGCCGCAAGCGACACCAAAAACTTTTCAGCCTTTGTTTCTCCCTCTCGTTTATGCAGCATAAGCTCCTTCGCGTTGGCGCGGGCAAGCTCGACAAGCTGTCTTTTTTCGCCCTTCTGAGGCCATATAACCTTGGTTTTTGTATTTTCGGACAGCTTTTCGCAAAGCAGAGCCCTGTCTTCGGGCATAAGCTCAAAATCTATATATATGCTTTCCGGAATAAAACCGCGCAGAGTGTAAAAGCGGAAAAGCAGCGATGTTAAAGAACCGGAATCTATCAGCTCGTCACGTCCGAAAAACATACACTCCCTGTCGGAAATAATACCGTTTCTCACAAAAAACACATTTACGGCGGAGCCGTTTTCGTCGGCATATATTCCGAAAATATCGGCGTTTACGTTTTCGCCCGCCACAATATGCTGTTTGTCGCTTATCATTTTTACCGAGCTTATTATGTCCCGCAGCTTCGCGGCTTTTTCAAATTCAAGGTTTTCCGAAAAAACGGACATCTTATTTTCAAGCTTTTTAATAAGCGAGGAGTAATCGCCCTTTAAAAAATGCACCGTGTCGGCGACAGTCGCGCCGTATTCGGTTTTGGAAACCTGACCCTTGACGCAAAGCCCCATACATCGGTTTATATGAAAATTCAAGCAGGGTCTGCCCTTGCCGATATCCTTCGGGAACTGCTTTGCGCAGGAGGGAAGCCTGAAAGCTTTTCTCGCGGCGTTTAATATGGAATAAGCGGCGCTTGCCGAAGAATACGGACCGAAATATCTCGAATCCCCGTGTATTCGTGAGTAGGATACCTCAAGCACGGGATATTCGCCGCCGGTCAGCTCTATATACGGATAACCCCTCGAATCCTTCAGCTTAATATTATAGCGGGGCATATATTGCTTTATAAACTGATTTTCAAGAATAAGCGCCTCAAGGTCTGTATTGGTATGATAAACCTCAAAATACGCGGCGGAGGCAACCATATGCTCTGTTTTTACGGCATGCTTGGCGTAGGGCGCAAAATAACTCGACACACGGTGACGCAGCGCTTTTGACTTGCCGACATATATCACCGTACCTGCCTGATTGTGTATAATATACACTCCCGGAGTCGCCGGGAGAGCTTTTGCGTTTTCAAAAAGCTGTTCTCTGTTCATAAATTATAAATCACGGTAGCATGCCGTGTTTCTGATAAAAAAGCCCTGAACTCATTATTCCGATGAGCCCAAGGCGACGTTATGGTATTTACGGTTACTCAATGCTGAGAATCAGGTCGACAAGTCCTTCCACGGTTTCTTCTTCGTCCTCGCCTTCGGCGATAATCGCAACCGTATCGCCTTTTTTTATGCCCAATGAAAGCACGCCGAGAAGACTTTTGGCGTTGGCGCGTCTGTCGCTGTTTTCAATCCATATGGAGGATTTGAAGGTATTGGCTTTTTGGATAAAGAAAGTCGCGGGGCGCGCGCGAAGACCCACCGCATTTTGCACTGTAATGGTTTTTGTAAACATATCCGACTCCTTTTTAAGGGGAAATCCCCCAAAAGTGCTATAATTTAATATATTATAGCAAATTTAAAAAAATAAATCAATAGCGTTTATTTGATAAAAATTACGAAAAAGTGACTTTTACTTTGTGCAATATAATCAATCCGCAGGTATTAAGCTAAAACTGACTCTGTCGGGCGCTTATTGTTGGTCATCGGCCTTCATTACCGTTATTTCGGTTATCTTTCCCCTGAAATAAGCGTCTTCTGTTTCAAGCCCGAATTCCGACTTGATTAAGAGTATGTCATCGGCTTTGGTATAGTATGTGTCCTCAAGTATATATCCGCTGATTTCCATGATAATAACCGCAGAAGAATAATATTCGGAAGGAGCCTGAACTTCCTGGTCACCTACAAATACCGTATCTTTAACCGGTGAAAATGTTGCGGATACAACTTTTCCGAAATATCTGCCGCTTTGCGCAATATACAGCTTTGTATCTTCCGTTATGGAATCGGCGCAGTCGTTGGGCATGCTTTCAACCTTCAGCGTCACCCTCAGCACGGCGCTTTCACCCGGGAAAAGGGTATCCTTTATCTGCGATCGGAAAACAATACCCAAAACGACGCCTATCAATATTATTATTATTAGCAAATCAAATAAATTGAAACGTTTATTCTTCATTATTATAACCATACCTTTCAGCCGAATGATAGAAAATATTATCCTTCGACATCGATATCATTTGACTTGATTGAATATACGGTTCCTTCCGCCTTAACCCTGCTTGTGCGGAAGGATATTGTCTGTCCCGTTTTTAAAATTGTTTTTCCGCCTTCGCTTTTCAAGGTGATTTCAAGCGCTTTTTCCGACCGTAATTGGTCTTCCAGGGTTCGTACCGCGGTTATTGTGCCAAGCTTATCGCCGTTTTCAAGAAATATATTATCCTGCAGACTGATATTTTGAGCGGTATCGTCGCTCACGGTGACGGTAATAACGACCGTGGTGATATTTGCGGTAGCTGATTTTATAAGATAAATAACACCGCCGAAGCACAACGCCAGCACGAATATGATTATGGCGATATCAAGCAAATTAAGTTTTTTTATCATGTTAACGCATGCCCCGTTTCTTCTTCGGCGTAAACCGCCGCCATAAAGCCTCTGTTTAACGTTTTATATTTTTTTATTTTACCGATGATTTATTTTACGTATTATTATTGGAGTTTATTGAAAACCTAAAATGATTTTTCGGTAAGTACTAAATAATTTATGTAAAATCCTCATTTGAAGCATGTGTCGGTACGGCGTTTCCGGTGGCGCTCACAAGCCCGCATATTATCCAGAACAGCAATATACCGTTGCCGGTGTCGAAAGTGTTCTTACTGATGCCGAGAAGCAGAAAAACAGCCAATCCCGTAATAAAAACGGCGCATAATCCGCGCATACCCGAGTCACGGGATAAAGAGGAGGAGGTAAAGGATCGCGAAAGCAGCAAAACCAGAAAAATAACGCCCAAAACACATCCCATTATGCCAAGGCTTTCCGCAAGAATCCCGTATAATCCCGCACCGCCAAACTGCTGTCCGCCGAAAAGCAGGGGGAGCATTTCGGGTGTACCGGTTATTATACCCGACGGTTTATAAGGCTCTATATAATTGAAGATCGAAACAATTTCGCGTATATAATAAATAACGGGAAGCGCCGTCGCAAACACAAAAAGAACGTTGAAAAATCTAACGGTGCGATAAACCAGATATATGAAAAGGCATACGAGAGCGATCAGCCAGACCTCGTCTGACATGGAAACGCATACATTGAACAATGACGACACAACAAACAGCATACGGAAGATAATATGAAATCCGCTTTCTTTCATGGTTAAAAGATAAACGGAAAAGGGCAGCGCGGCAATTATCATAAATTCGCTGTAGTTTAAGTACGCGCCGGGTGAAAGCCCGGTTAAAAGCGTAAAATTAATATTCAGATAACCGAAGATAAACAGAGCCGTTTGTATGAACGCCTTAATCATCAGCCCGAGCGATAAGCAGTATACGCTTTTTTTCAGAAGGGAAACGTTGCGCATAAGGTTGGATGCCATCAAATATGAAGAAACAAGTATTAAAAGCTTCCATATGCCGGAATAAGGAAAAGCGAGCATAAAAATTACGGCAAAGAAAACCGCCGGCAGGTCCTCGCTCTTAAATGTCAGATTTCTTTTGCCGCGCAACAGCTTTAGGCTATATGACACGAGAGTTGCAAGAAGGATTAAAAATAATTTGTCTTCGTTTCCGAACGGAATGGATACCATCGAGATCAACAGCCCGCTTTCGGGCGAATACAAAATTATCAGCGCGGTAAAAGCCGTTATTATATATAATATAACCGATACGGGAGACAAGAAAAATCCGGCGACACCGAACGCAAGCCCGGCGAAAAACGCGGCGGGAAAATGGTTTACGGAGGGAGCTTCGCCGTTTATCGCAAGGCGGTTAATGCCGATCAGGTCAAGAAAAAAGCAAAACAGCAGGCTTTCGCTGATTTTTTTGCCCAGCGATTTTTTAGAAAATATTAAAAACACGGAAATCAGTACCATGAGCGCGATAACCACCGCGTCCGCCTGCGTTCGGGCGATGCTGCCCACCATGAATATCCGGATCGCATACGCAAGAAGAGAATAAAGCCCCGCTGAAATGAAAAACACTCCAAAGGACCTTACGGAGGTCGCCATGAAGGTTCTTATCAATAAACGGTAAAGCTTTATAATTCCGCTGCTTTCGACACTGCTTG
>JAQVQF010000146.1 GCA_028701715.1 Eubacteriales bacterium
TGCCCTTGCAGCCCAAAAGCCTGAGGGAGGAAAGCTGGAAATCTATCGCTTCAAGATCAAGCATAAGGTCCTGTATCCACAGTGTGGCACGCTTGCCCACGGTGGTCGGCTGCGCCGATTGGAAATGGGTGTAGGCAAGCGTCGGCACATCCTTATAACGCCCGGCAAAATCGGAAAGCGCGGCGATACAGTTTACCGCAAGCTTTTTTACAAGGTTGAGCGCGTCCTTCATGACAATTATGTCGGTGTTGTCGCCGACATAGCAGCTTGTCGCGCCCAAATGGATTATCCCCTTTGCCTTGGGACAGTAGTCGCCGTAGGTGCGTATATGCGCCATGACGTCGTGGCGGAGCTTACGCTCGTATTCCGCGGCGCGGTTATAATCGATGTCGTTTATATGGGAACGAAGCTCGTCGAGCTGTTCGTCGGTTATATCCAGACCAAGCTCCTTTTCGCTTTCGGCAAGCGCAACCCAGAGCTTCCTCCACGTTTGGAATTTATGGTCAGGCGAGAAAATACGCTGCATATCTCTGCCGGCGTAGCGTGAACAAAGCGGGTTTTCATATATGTCCTTCACGACGGATACCTGCCTTTCTTCAAATTTATATACGGCATACAAATATGGGTTATCTTAGGTAATTTTTCATAAAACCTTCAAGACGGTACACCGCTTCCTCAAGAATTTCCACTCTCGGAAGATATACAATGCGGAAATGGTCGGGTTTGTCCCAGTTGAAGCCGGTGCCGCAGGTGACGAGAATCTTTTCCTCGCGTAACAGCTCCAGCACGAATTTCTGGTCGTTGTCTATCCTGTACATTTCCGTGTCTATCTTGGGGAAGATGTAAAACGCGGCGTCGGGCTTTTCGGCGGACATACCGGGTATGGAATTAATGGCCTTCCATATAAATTCGCGCTGTTCGTAAACGCGTCCGCCCGGTTTGATAAGCTCGTCGCTCGACTGATAGCCGCCTATCGCCGTCTGGATGATGCTCTGCGCCGGCACATTCGAGCAAAGGCGCATGGAGGCAAGGAGGTTTATTCCCTCTATATAGCTTTTAGCATGTTCCTTTTCACCCGCCAGGCACATCCAGCCGCTGCGGAAGCCCGCGACACGGTGGGATTTTGACAGCCCGTTGAAGCATACCGTCAGCAGATCGGGCGCGAGAGAGGCTATCGCCGTATGCTTTTTGCCGTCGAAGACCAGACGGTCGTATATTTCGTCCGCGAAGATGATAAGGTCGTTTTCTCTGGCGACCTGTACTATTTCCTTTAATATGTCCTCGCCGTAAAGCACTCCGGTCGGATTGTTGGGGTTTATAACGACAATTCCCTTTGTATGCTCGGTTATCTTGGACTTGATGTCGTCGATATCCGGGCTCCAGTGCTTGGCTTCGTCGCAACGGTAGTGCACGGCGGTGCCGCCGGAAAGCACGACCGAAGCCGTCCAGAGAGGGTAGTCGGGCATCGGAATGAGTATTTCGTCGCCGCTGTCGAGCAGCCCCTGCATGGACATGGTGATAAGCTCGCTTTCGCCGTTGCCGGTGTATATGTCGTCCATGCCGACGTTGGGTATACCCCTCAGCTGGCAGTACTGCATTATCGCCTTGCGTGCCGAAAAAAGTCCCTTTGAGTTGGAATATCCCTCCGCAGAGCGCAGATTGTAGATCATATCGACCACGACCTCGTCGGGGGCCTTGAAATCGAAGGGCGCCGGGTTGCCTATGTTCAGCTTTAGTATGTCTATGCCGTTGGCCTCCATGCGGTTGGCTTCGTCCATGACGGGTCCGCGGATGTCGTAGCAAACGTGGTCAAGCTTATGCGATTTTTGTATTTCTCTCATAATACCGTTTTTCCTTTCCTGCGGTCCGAACAAAAAGCATTACAAGATTTTGTCTTGCCTTGTTCAGCCCTGTTTGTCTTTTCTGTATTTGATCGCCGCTCCGATAAAACCGGAAAACAGCGGATGAGGACGGTTCGGACGGCTTTTAAATTCGGGATGATACTGAACACCCACAAAGAAGGGCGATTCCTCAAGCTCGACGGTTTCCACAAGCAGTCCGTCGGGCGAAAGCCCGCTTATCACAAGCCCGGCGTCCTTAAAGGCTTTTCTGTAATCGTTGTTGAATTCATAACGGTGACGGTGGCGTTCATGGATAAGCTCGCTCTTATAGCAGCGCTCCATAACCGTGCCGGGTACGATGCGGCAGGGATAGCTTCCCAGCCTGAGCGTGCCGCCCTTGGCTATTTCGTCGCTTTGACCTTCCATGAAATCTATGACCCTGTGGGCGGAATTTTCATCGAACTCCCTTGAATTGGCGTCTGTAAGACCCAAGACGTTGCGGGCGTATTCGATGACGGCCACCTGCATTCCGAGGCATATTCCCAAATAGGGCACATTATTCCTGCGGGCAAAGCCCGCCGCCAGAATCTTTCCCTCAATGCCTCTGTTGCCGAAACCTCCGGGGACGAGTATGCCGTCCACCGTTTCGAACAGCGTTTCATAATTTTCTGCGGTTATGGTTTCGGAATCTATCCATTCTATATTTATTTTTGAATCAAGCTTATATCCCGCGTGATTTAACGCCTCCGCCACGGAAAGATAAGCGTCGTGCAGCTGCACATATTTTCCTACAAGACCTATGGTGACCTTGCCCTTTCTGTTTCTGATACGCCTGACAAGCTTTTCCCATTCGGCAAGGTCGGGTTCGGGGACGTCTATATAAAGTTCGCGGCATACTATGTCGGAAAGATGGGATTTTTCAAGCATAAGCGGCGCTTCGTAAAGAATCGGGATAGTGACGTTTTCAATAACGCAGTCGGGCTTGACGTTGCAGAAGCCCGCTATCTTGCGGAATATGCTTTCGTCCTCGATATGCTCGTCGCATCTCAGAATAATTATGTCGGGGGTTATTCCCATGCCCTGAAGCTCCTTGACGG
This sequence comes from Eubacteriales bacterium, assembly GCA_028701715.1. Taxonomy (GTDB): domain Bacteria; phylum Bacillota; class Clostridia; order Oscillospirales; family CAG-382; genus UBA1206. The sequence goes on from JAQVQF010000146.1 coordinate 2,939, forward strand.
AATGCTGTGTGGGCTTGGATTTATGCTCTCCCGACGCTTTCAGAAAAGGAACGAGGGTAACATGTATGAAAAGGGAATTTTCGCTCCCGACCTCGTGGCCTATCTGGCGTATCGCCTCAAGGTAGGGCTGGCTTTCGATATCGCCGGTGGTGCCGCCTATTTCGGTGATGACGATATCCGCCGCGGTTTTCTTACCCACGCTGTAAACGAATCTTTTAATTTCGTCGGTTATATGGGGAATATACTGAACGGTGCTGCCGAGGTATTGTCCCTGACGTTCCTTGGATATGACGTTGGAAAACACCTTTCCGGTGGTGAGGTTGGAATATTTATTTAAATCCTCGTCGATAAATCTTTCATAATGACCGAGGTCAAGGTCTGTTTCCGCGCCGTCATCTGTAACGTAAACCTCCCCGTGCTGGTAGGGGCTCATCGTGCCGGGGTCTACGTTGATATAGGGGTCGAGCTTCTGCGCCGCGACCTTCAGCCCGCGTGCCTTGAGCAGCCTGCCCAGCGACGCCGCGGTTATTCCTTTTCCGAGGCCGGAAACCACTCCGCCCGTCACAAAAATGTACTTTGTCATATCGATAATTATACCTTTCCGTCCGAACCGCAAACTTTTTAACGGTTCTATATATAGAATATAGAACATTTCTATTTATAGAACAGTTCGGTCTTGCCGAAATACCGCTTTGTTTATACCATAAAAAAGAGATAAGGCGTCCCAGCTTATACGTTCTGCGACGCCTGTTTTATTATTACACAAGCAATACTGTTTTTCAGCGTCAAGCCTGATTTTAAGTTATTAGGTAAATCCTAAAAACCGTATCGGCTCTTTGTAAACACTTAAAAAATGATACACCAACAGATGCTTTTTGTCAATATGTTTTTTTGTTTTTCGTAAATTCTTAAATCTTAAAGTCCATTTCAATCCGGTATGGCATAGTAGAATTTCCGATACAGATTTTCTTCCGTACCGTCTTCAAAGACCAACATACAATTCATATAGTATTCAACAACATCCAGGTCGCGGGGACGCAGGTATGCAAGTGTCTTGTCGCCTATAATTTCACAATCCTTTACTTCCTTTAATCCTTTGTCTTTATATATTTTTTTTAGCAGACCTACCGCTCCGTCTATGTATACCTCATCAGACCAGTCCGGGACACTTACTCCCTCCAGCACGCTGTTTGTATATTTAATATAATTTTGTATGTTACCATATAAATCGGTTTGAATAAGCAGTCTCATTACCACCACATTATTTATATATTTATCATACCTTATTCCATATTTTAGACTGGAATCACCTTCAAATCCGTTATCGACCCAAGTCCATTCCTTTAAATCTATTTGTGTTTCAAGAAACTCATCCGCGATTGCTTTTGCTTGCTCTCCCGTTATATATTCAGTCTTTTTTATATAATCTTCCGGAAACCGAATAAAACGAAATGACGCTAACTCGTTGGTGTATTTATCAAAAGTTAATGAAATATCTCTACCAGACCAGTATGTTGTTTCTACCTCTTTTAAAGTATATAAATAACGTGTGTTTTCATAATCGGCAGTTATTGTATATCCATGTATTTCGAATGTAGCTGATTTTTCAACGTCATCTTCAACTTTGGTTTCATAACCCATATAGTCTATCATATATTCTTCATTATATAAGTCCGGATTATCTCTAAAATGACTGTCACTTACCAAAACTAAAGGCTCTTCGGGCGGTTTATCGTCTTTTTCACATCCGCTTAAACCGAAAAGTATTATACCTGTCATTAATATGGCTATTATTTTCTTCATGGTGTACACTCCTAACTAAGTTTTCGGTCTGATTTGGCTCGGGGAATATTATCCTTTATCAATCCGGTATTGCATAATAAAACTTTAGACTTAAATCTTTTTCGGTACCGTCTTCAAAGACCAACATACAGTTCATTTTATATTCAATAGCGTTCAGGTCGCGGGGACGCAGGTATGCAAGCGTCTTGTCTTCTATTAATTCACAATCCTTTACTTCCTTCAGTCCTTTGTCTTTATATATTTTTTTCAACAGACCTACCGCTCCGTCTATATATACTTCATCAGTCCAGTCCGGGACACTTACTCCCTCCAGCACGCTGCTTGAATGTTTTCTATAATTTCTTATATTACCATAATAATCTGTTTGGACAATCAGACTCATTACCACCACATTATTTATATATTTATCATACTGTATACCATATTCTGTATCGGTATCACCTTTAAAACCGTTATCGACCCAGGTCCATTCCTTTAAATCAATGTATTGTTTTAGGAACTCATCCGCGATCGATTTTGCTTGTTCTCCCGTTATGTATTCTATCTTTTTTATATAATCTTCCGGAAACCGAATAAAATAAAATGACATCAACTCGTTGGTAAATTTATCAAATGTTAGTGTAATTATTGAAGAACCTTGAGAAGATCCGTATGTTATCGTTGCCTCTTTTAAAGTATATAGATAGCATGTGTATTCATAATCAGCAGTTATTGGGTATCCCAGTATTTCGGCAGTAATCGATTTTTCTACATCATCTTCAACTTTAGTTTCACTACCCACATAATCAACCATATATTCATCATTATATAAATCCGGATTATTTCTAAAATAACTGTCATATACCAACACCAAAGGATCTTCTGGCGGTTTATTGTTTTTTTCGCATCCGCTTATACCTAAAAGTATTATACCTGTCATTAATATTGTTATGATTTTCTTCAT
>JAQVQF010000147.1 GCA_028701715.1 Eubacteriales bacterium
TTCCGGATTTTAAAAACAGCAAATTAAACATATTGCATTACGACACCGTGGTTGTCGGCGCGGGCATAGCCGGGCTTTACGCCGCGCTCCATATTTCACCCGAGCACAGTGTCGCGGTGCTTGCCAAAGCTCATATAGAGGACAGCAATTCCTATCTTGCCCAGGGCGGCATTGCGGCGGTCACAACAAAAGATGATACCTATATCGCTCATATCGAGGACACGCTGAAGGCGGGCGCCGGGCTTTGCGACAGAAAAGCCGTGGAAGTGCTTGTCGAGGAAGGCCCCTCCGATATCGAGGAATTAATAAGCATGCAGGTTCCGTTTGACATAAACGCCGACGGGGACCTGCTTATCACACGCGAAGGCGGACACAGACAGCGCCGTGTGCTCCACTGCGGCGGAGACGCGACCGGACGCGAAACCACCAAACAGCTGGGCATGATAGCCCTCCAGCGCGAAAATCTGCATTTTCATTTCAATACCTATCTGGTAGATATTCTTACGGAAAACGACAGAGCCGTGGGTGTGCTTACCGAAAAAGACGGGATATATACCGTCATCCGTTCCGACAGCGTTATTATCGCCACCGGAGGTATAGGACAATGCTATGAATACACCACCAACCCCGCGGGAGCAGTCGGCGACGGTATCGCCGCTTGTCTGAGAGCGGGAGCAGCGGTCAGGGACATGGAGTTTGTACAATTTCACCCCACCACGTTGATTTCCGCGGGTAAAGCCGAAAGGCTGTTTCTTATATCCGAGGCGGTACGCGGAGAAGGCGCGGTGCTTCGCAATTCAAAGGGCGAAGCCTTTATGCAGGGCAGGCACGAAATGGCCGATCTTGCGCCAAGAGATATTGTCACGCGTGAAATACTCAAGGATTTAAAAAGAACGGACGACGAATACGCTTATCTCGATTGCTCGGGCATGACAAGGGAATTTTTTATTTCGCGTTTTCCCACAATATATCATGAATGTCAGCTTCGCGGAATAAACATCCCCGGAGACAAAATACCCGTCCGTCCGGCGCAGCATTATCTTATGGGAGGGGTAAAAACCGACCTTAACGCTCAAACCAATATCAAGGGTCTGTACTGCTGCGGCGAATGCTCGGAAACGGGCATACACGGCGCAAACCGTCTTGCCTCCAATTCCCTGCTGGAATGCCTGGTGTTCGGCAGGCGGGCTGCCAATCATATCAATGCCGGCTATACCCCTCAGGAAAATAAAAAAACACATTATAAAATCAACACGCCGGAACATACCCTTGTGCTTACAAACGAGGAATTACAATCCTGCGAAAAGCATATAAAACATCTGCTGCAAACCTGCGTCGGCGCTGAAAGGCGGGTGTCAGAGCTGAAATATGCGCAAAGCGAGCTTATGCGGCTTTGTGATATTTTTAACAACGCGGTGCTTTCCGCCGTTCTCGGTTTCAGAGTTTACAATATGCTGACCGTCGCCGTCCTAATCACGGAAGGCGCTTTAAACCGTCGGGAAAGCGTGGGTTCGCATTATATTTTGGAGGAGTGAACAATAATGAACATCTTTGACGATATTATAAAGGGTTCTTTGAGAGAGGACGCGCCCAACGGCGACATCACCACCGAATACACCGTTTCGGAGGATGAAACTGTATCGGGCAGCTTTGTGGCAAAGGCGGACGGGGTTATATGCGGACTGGCCTTAATCGCCCGTACCTTTGAGCTGACAGGCGGCATCGTTTCAGTCGATTTAAAATTCAACGACGGCGACAATGTAAAAAAAGGGGATATCATTGCTTTTATAAAGGGAAACGCTCATACGATATTGCTCGGCGAGAGGACGATTCTCAACCTTATTCAACGCGCCTCCGGTATCGCCACAATGACAAGGGCTACGGCTTTTCAGGTGAAGGATTTTAAAGCAAAAATCACCGACACCAGAAAAACCATGCCCATGCTTCGCGTTCTCGACAAATATGCCGTGCGTGTGGGCGGCGGTTATAATCACCGATTTTGCCTTTCAGACGGGGTGCTCATCAAGGACAATCATATTAAAGCGGCAGGCTCCGTCACCGACGCCGTTTTGCGCGCCAAGGAAAAAGCTCCCCACACCATAAAGGTGGAAGTGGAGGTTGAAAGCCTCGCCATGCTCAACGAGGCAATCGAAGCCGGCGCGGATATCGTTATGCTCGACAATATGTCAAACGAGCTGATGAAAGAGGCCGTGAAAATTGCCGCCGGACGTGTGCTACTTGAAGCTTCCGGAAATATGGGCGAAAAAAATCTCCGCTCGGTAGCGGAGACGGGAGTTGACATAATATCAATCGGCGCTCTTACCCATTCGGTGAAAGCTCTCGATATAAGCTTAAAATTAGATTAAAACAGCCTCTAAAAATGAAATTGAAGTATATTAACGATATAAAACAGCTTGATAATACTTTATAATACTTTATAATACTTGATAATACTTGATAATAAAGGTATAGTTAAACGGTCATTTCCCGCGATTTTTACAGGAAACCTTAAGCGATTTTTCCCGGACGGCGTCGGCCGTCTTTTTTCGCGTCGCTAATCAAGCCATTGCGAATTAAGCCAGTTTATCCGTTTGTTAAGCCAAGCCGCAATGCGTCCAGAGCTGTATTTTTGATCCCCGCTTGACCAGCGGTTATTGTTTTTAATAAATTCGCCCTCGTATTCGCCGGATATACGGTCGATTTCCGCAAACAAGGCATCGAACATACCTTCGTTAACGGCCTCCGTCCATTTTGCTTTTACCATATCCGTAAACCAGTCGGCGTGATACAGCGTGATAAACCAGGTGGACGAGCGGTTTCCGGCATATGAGATGAACTCCTCCGGCTGCCATGCGGAAACGGAAAATTTATCATATTTAAAGCCGGTGTCGTCGCCGAAGGCCCATGAAAAATCCCACGGGGCGCAAAAGGTCAGGAGAGGTTTTTCGTCGGTAAAATCGACATACATAAAAAAGCTGCCTACGCCGACGTCGCGTTCCACGCACAGTTCGTGCAGGATATACATTCCCACAAGCGATTCGATATTCATAACGTTTCCCACCGCTTCCTCCGACGAGGAAAATTCCGGTGCGGAAACAATATCGTAATTTTCGTCAAATTTCAAATAATTGCTCTTCCAAATCGCCTGATAAACGATTTTATATGCGTTTGATACGTATTTTTTTATAAAAGCAAGCTGTTCGGCAGACAGATTGTCGCTTTTCACCGAATAACCGGCCTGTGCCGCGGTTCGGGTCACACCGTACATATCCGTAAGCTTTACCCTGTCATAATCCACCGTGAAATAATAAGGCTCTTTGGTATAATAATTGTCGATTTCAAGAAGATACCCGGTTTCCAGATATGTTTCGTCCTTATTCGGCTCATCGATGTCTATTCTGTGCTTATCTATCTGTATCTGATCGCATATTATATATACTCCCATGTATTCGTAATTGAAATAAACGTCCGCATAAGTATAATCGGAAACAAAATAATCATCCCCCAACAGCTTTTGCCCCATCAAGAAGGATATCGGTTCTTTAATAAAGGTACTGTCGCCGCGAAGCAGCACCCAGCTCTTACATTTCGCTCCGTCATTTATACCCAATACGGAGCTTTTTGAATCGAATTTCAACCGGTAATGCACCTTGTTTTCTCGGATCCAATCGGCGTTGCCGTAATTGGCCGACGCGTTGCCGCGTACGCGTATCCCGGCTTCCTCAAGCTCCATTTTATATTTTTCCTCGCAGTTGGTCAGAGTGACCTCACAGTTGACATAATAATCGAGAGACAATACCTCCTCGCCGCCGGTATCGATATTCATCACCGGCATGTTGTAATATTCATACTCGAAAACGGCGTCGAGAGTGACCGCTTCCTCAACCGATACCGTGCGTGATGCTTCCTTTACTCCGTCGCTCCAGCATTTAAAACGGAAATAGCCGTTCGGTACTGCATTTAAGCTCAATAAGCCGTTCTTTAACGAAACTTCAATGCCGCCGCCTTTAAGCATAACGGAAATTTCATATTCCCCGCCGCACGACGTATCCAGCCCATACCCGAAGACGGCGGCGTTTCCGGTCACCGTTTTACCGCATTCTTTGCATACTCCGGTATATATTAAAGTATACCTGACTCCGTTTTTCCTGATGCTGTACTCTGTATTTTCAAGATTGTGTGTTTGAGCGTTAAGCGTTTCCGTATATGTATCGCCGCAGCGGGCGCAGACATAGGTTATATACCCTTCATGCATACAATCCGCTTCTTTCGTTTCGTATATCACATAGTCGTGACCCAAAGGCTCGGTATAGGAATCTCTGTATTCCTCGCCGCAATCGCAGCGATGCGCGGTATAGCCGCTTTCGGTACACGTGGGAAGCACAATCTCATCCGTATAAACGTGAGTGTGCGCGGACGCACAGCCGTAAAGCATGAGGCTTGTAAGTAAAAGAACAACGGGAAACAGTTTTTTCAAGCGAAACGCCCTTTCCTGAGATATTTGACAATATAAAACGTATGTTGTATAATAAAACAAAAATAATTTTAACAAGGAGCTATACTTAAAAATGGATATAACCTTCAGATATGCGAAGGAAACCGACGCCGCATTGATTTTGCAATTTATAAAGGCTCTTGCGGAATACGAAAAAAAGTCGGATGAAGTAATCGCCACAGAGGATATATTAAAGGAATGGATATTTGAAAAGAAAAAAGCGGAGGTTATATTTGCGTCGGTAAATGGCATTGATGTCGGATACGCGCTGTTTTTTCATAATTTTTCCACTTTTTTAGGGAGAGCCGGCATATATCTTGAGGATTTGTTTGTTAAGCCGGAATTCAGAGGCCGCGGGTACGGAAAGGCAATTCTTAAAAAGCTCGCGCGGATAGCCGTGGAACGCGAATGCGGCAGGCTGGAATGGCTTTGCCTTGACTGGAACAAACCGAGCATAGATTTTTATTTGTCACTGGGCGCCGAACCGTTGAACGAATGGACGGTTTACAGGGTTGCAGGCGATACGCTGAAAAGCATGGCGGCGGAGCAATGATTCGTCAATCCGCGGATTCAACGCCGACGGCAAGCTGTTTTATCGTGACGTTTTCATAAGCTGTTCCGGCGACAAAAATCTTAACACCCGTGACAAGCACTCTGCCGTCACGGACGACGCCCGAGGGTATGTTAAGCTCAGAAAGCGCTATGCTTCCCTTTAATGACTGATATGCGAGAAGATCGCCGGTGTAGGCTTCCACATTGCCCCCGAGGTATGAATTTATAACAAGATATTTTCCTTCGGTATAAGCGGAGGGCGTCGCTCCGTCGAAATATAAAATAATGCTGGCATACACGTTTGCGGTTGAAATATCGTAATATAAATATCCGTTCGATACGGAAACGCTGACCGGATTTTCGGGCAGACAATGCGCTTCCGGCCATTGTCCGTTGGTATTGCACAGTTTGATTCCGCCGGTTATTTCCTTAAAAATCATATCCGCGGCATTTACGGTATACCAATCCCCGCTTTTAAACGAAACGACAGAAACCGCGTCGCTGTCGGCATAAATATAGGTATCCTCATCCGACACGGGCGTTGCCTCGGAGTCGGATTCATAATGCTCTCCGAACCATGACACCAGGGTTTCCTGAAAAATTTCATTTCCCTTACCGGCAAGAT
>JAQVQF010000009.1 GCA_028701715.1 Eubacteriales bacterium
AGCGGGTATTATTACACAGATATTGTGGGAGAAAAAATGAAAGCGGCCGTTACCTCGGAACAATTAAGCGAGCTTGCCGCGCTTTACCTTTCCATGTCCGAAGACCTAAAAACGGAAGGTTTCGATTCGATTACTAAAACCGATAACAATGACGGCAGCCGGACCGTGACCTGCTCAGAGGTTAAAGCAGAAAGTTTCAATGAACTTTACGGAGATATGCTGGAGGGCTTTGATGTTTACGAGGATAGCGATATAGATATCGAGGATATGACATTGACCACGGTGATAGACGAGGACGGCAATATAGTTTCGCAAAACATAAGCATGTCAATGAAGATAACAACAGATGAAGAACAAATTAGCTACAGCTTACAGACGACCATAACATACAGCGATTTGGGAACCACAACCATTAATGCTCCCGAAAGCACCGATGATTACGAAGAAATGGAATATTCGGATTTATTGGCATTTTTAGGTTAAACGGCCTCCAAAAAACCTTGCACTTGAATCCGGTATAATAAATACGCCGGATTCAGTGAGACATCAAGAAACGCTGTTAATTCATAAAAACTTCAGTTTTTATGAATTTATGCGGCATACGCCGCATAAACAAACCGTTATACGGTTTGTTCGGCAGACATTACTTATAATTTTACGGAGCGGACATATAGTCCGCTCCGCTGTTTAATTTAAAAGAATGACGGCACAAGAAAATATTTTTGATTGTTTTCACGGTTAACGGTTAACGGTTTAACGGTTTAACGGTTTAACGGTTTAAACTGTTTAAACATTTATATTTATTTCGGATTTTTATACCGCCGCCGTATCGGTATCGGAAAATCCCTATGAATAGCATATGCCGATTTTTATTTTTACCGATGGAATATAATTTAACTAATACTCTCCTCATTCCTTATTCTCTCAGTTTTGAGACAACCCAATTATATACGACAATATTAGCCGTTGACAAAAAGCAGTTGTTACGATATAATGTAAACGTATAAACAGTGCCGGAAGGAACATGTGAAATGAAGAAATTATTTATAATATTGCTTTCGCTGACAACTATAACCGCCTTGCTGGTATCCTGCGGCGACGGTAAAGAGGTTATTGAGGATGTCAGCAACAACAGCATTGTTTCGGAAGAAAGCCAACAGGAAAGCAGTGCTGAGGACAGTTCGGAGGTAAGCATATCACAAAGCGATACCGAAGACAGTTCCGAAGACAGTTCCGAAGAAAATTCCGAAGAAAATTCGGAAGAAAGTGCGGAGGAAAGTTCGGCAAGTGAACCCGAGGAAAGCAAGCCCGTGGAAAGTGAGCCCGAGGAGAGCAAGCCCGAGGAAAGCAAGCCCGAGGAGAGCAAGCCCGAGGAAAGCAAGCCCGAGGAGAGCAAACCCGAGGAAAGTGAGCCCGAGGAAAGCAAGCCCGAGGAGAGCAAGCCTGAGGAGAGCGAACCTGAGGAGAGCGAACCCGAGGAATCGAATTCAGACGACAGAGGACTTAGTGATATGAACGCGGCCGAATTGTTAAATTACGCGTATATCAAAAACGCTTCCCTTGGCAGCTTTACGGCGAACACCGTCAACGAAATGAAATTCAATTATGCCGGTCAGAACGGTGTCTATAAATACACGGCATCGGTTAAAGCCGAAGGGCTTCAGGGAAACACACCCAAATCCGTTTGTCAGTCCGTCACGAGCCTTGATGAAAGCGAATCAACGCTTTCAGAGGTATATACCAACGGTTATCTGTACCGCGAAAAAGAATCGGTTAAGAATAAAACCGCTGTTTCCGTGTCGCAAATGAAGGGAATATTGACTACAAGCGTAGGCGCCGCGGAAAACTTAAGCGGAAGCGTATTCAAAGCGATAAAAAAATCCGTAACGAATGACGGCAGCTGGCTTGTTACCGGCACAGGCTTGGTGAGCGGCAGCATGAACAGCGTTCTGGACGGCATACTTGCTTCGGTTGATTTGGGCGTTAACGCCAGCCAAATTAAGCTTGATACGTTTATTGTTTACACATATATAAACAACGAGGGATTTATTACCCTCCAAACAATCGACTGTGTTTTCACAATGGAATACAGCGGAATAACCTTAAGCTTTGATTTGGATATGCGTACCGAATATTCCGCGTTCAATTCCACAAAAGTGAATATTACAATAAACCCGGGCGATTATACCGAAACAAAATAATCTGAAAACAATATGCGTGTTGCTGTAATTACATTAGCGAAAAGCTTTTCCGCTGCGGAAAGCTTTTTGTTTTTATACTCATTTTTATGCGTTAATCGGTAATTATATATTGAATATCTGTCATTCTTGTGTTATTATTGTAGCGGATTATATTATTTATGAAAGGTCTTCCGCTGTTATGAACGCATCCGAGGTGCTTGAATACCTTATAAATTTATCAGAAATCAAAGCCGAACAAACCGTTGACACCATAAAAGCGGGAAACGGGAGCAAACCGGTTGAAAGAGCGGCTGTATGCTTTATAGCCACGCCGAAGGTTATAAAAGCGGCGCACGAATGGGGCGCCGACCTGCTTATCACCCATGAGCCTACATATCACGATCATTTCGACGATTTTGACGGTTCGGAGATTGAAGTCGAAAAAAGGACGCTTATAGAATCGACGGGAATGACGATTTTCCGTTTCCACGACCATGCGCATACCGCCGTACCGGATATGATTCATTACGGATTTTTAAAAGCGCTCGGGCTTGGCTACGAATATTATGACAAAAGATTCTGTACGCTCGAAACCCCTTTAACTCCCCTTGAGCTGGCAAAGCTTATCGAAGAAAAAATCGGCATAAAGCATGTAAGGATAACGGGAAACCGTGACTTCAAGGCAACAAAGCTTGTCCTCTTCCTCGGAGCGTGCGGAGCAGTAAACCATATACCTCTTAAAGAAGGCAAGGCCGAAATCGCAATCTGCGGGGAGACCTGCGAATGGAAATGCTGCGAATTTGTGCGCGACGCCGCCGAGCTGGATCACAATATGGCTATGCTTGTCATCGGCCATGAGGGCGGAGAGCGCGACGGAATGAAGCTGCTGGCGGAAAGGATTAAAGATGAGCTCGGAATTGACACGAAATACATCGAATCCGAAGAAGTGTATACATATACCGACTAAGCGAATAACCGCGGTCGTTATCGCGTTGTTTATTATGCTCTTATTTCTCCCCTGCGAAACAATCGCGCTTGAGCCGTATTCGAGGGGTGATGTCGACGGGAACGGTATTATCGGCGTTTCGGATTATATCGGCATCCGTCTTCACCTGCTGGGCGTAAAAACACTTTCCGGGGAAGCGCTCGAGGCCTCCGACATAAACGGAGACGGCAGGATAACCGTCACCGATTATATTTCGGTAAAGCTTCATCTGTTGGGTATAATATCGCTCGGTTCCGAAACCGGTACGCTGCTCAGGCCCAAAGCTTTCGGCGAACCGAAGCCCGCGTCCTCTCTCGAAAGCTGCACGGTCGAATATGTTAAGCGTACGGGAGGAAAATACATATACTGCAACAATCCCGAAGCGCTCCGTTCGGAAGACATAAACGTCATGCTCCTGAAAGAGGAAAATATGTCCGGCGGATACTTCTTCACCTTTGAGCATGCCAACTACACCGGGAAGTCAGTATATTTGGGGTTCAGGATCGTAAATACCGGCACGGAAAATATAACCGTAAGCGTCCATAATATAGGTTATCAGACCGAAGGCGACGGTTATGGGATATACGAATGGAATGATTTCTACGGCGTGGATTTTGAACGTCCGTGGACGGGAGAGAATGTACCGATTGTCTATGACAATACCGAATACACCGTCCCCGCCGGGGAATATATATACATAATAGGCGGCACCTCCGCGGACGCTTACAATAACATAAATGTAGGAAACACCGCGGACAACGGTTTATCCGTGTATCGCGTCGCAAACGGAGCCGTTTATTTTACGGTTTCAGGCGGAAGCGCAGAGGGTCAGTTTTTTTGCTATGACGACGCGGAAAATATTTCCGAAGTGACCGAGGAGCAGGGTTACGTGACCAACCGCAACGGCAGGGATTTTTCAAGGCAATATAAGGGCAGCGCACCGTATACAGGCGTAATCGACGCCTCGTTTGCCTGGACGGTCGACGACAGCGTGGAAAACAGCACAAAACTCCCCGTAAATTATAAGGTCTCCTATGCTTCGGACGCAAAAACCGCAGGCTATAAAGCGTATGAGGAATATAATATAGATGTTGTCGATAAAGAAATAATTTCGGATTCCTGGCACACTCACCTTTCGGTAAACAGCAGCCATACGGCGATAGATACGGACATGATGCCTTTCTTCTGCACGACCACGGACGGGAAAGAAGTCGTCATAGATTCCTACCACGCCGACGGCAAGCCCGATTCCGCCAATATAGGCAACTGGATGGTGATATATCAGGAGCAGTACACCTTTTGCAATACCGGGAACGAAACAAGAGCGTTTGTGCTGAACATGAAAACGGGCAACAGCTTTGTGGTGGCGCTGCTTGTACGCGACGCAGAGGGCAATGTTATCGACAAAATGCTGCTCAATCACGGGATATATGACGAAACCTCGTTTTACAGTCTTGACGTGGAACCGGGCGAAAGCGAACAGATAACGGTCGAATATGTGCTGCTTGCCAATTCCTACGGCAGCGTCATACATTGGGTAACGGTTGAGGAAGCGGGTACACAGACAAGCGGCAGCCCGGCAATATATATCCCTGTACTTAACCTCACGGACAGGCAGACCGTCAGCGCCTCGTCCGACCTTAATATCTCATGGCAGGCGGAAGAAGCGGCCACATCATATACCTGCATAGTAGTGCGACTCGCCGGGACTCCCGATCCTTCAAATTCAAGCGAATCCTCGCTTCCGGGATCTGTTACGGTATACAAAAACACCGCGCAAACCGAAAATTATGTCACAATACCAAAAGCCGACCTTATGTCGGGCTATTGGTACAAAATAGCGGTGGCCGCTCAGAACGGCACCGAGCAGAGCTGGAAATCCATATATATCTATATAAACTGAAAGTTAAAAGGTGTTCATATGATAAACATTGCGATAATGGGAATGGGCGTGGTCGGAGGAGGACTCTGCGAAGCCGTTTCAAAAAACAAGGACGTTATTTCTTCCGTTTTCGGAGAAGAGCTTTATATAAAATATGTGCTCGATAAACGGACCTTTCCGGGTCATGAGCTTGAAAATCGTGTGGTAAACGACATAAACATAATATTAAACGACCCGACCATAGCTGTCGTTGCCGAAACCATGGGGGGCGACAAGCCCGCTTACGACTTCTCTCTCGCTTGTCTGAAGGCGGGAAAATCCGTCGTAACATCCAACAAGCTTGTCGTGGAAAAGCACGCATCCGAGCTTGAGGAGGAAGCGTTAAAAAACGGCGTTTGTTATCTCTATGAGGCATCGGTCGGCGGCGGCATACCCGTTATACACCCGCTTATGCATTGTCTGAGCGGCAACAGGATAACTAAAATAGCGGGTATTTTAAACGGCACGACCAACTATATTCTTGATAGAATGGAAAAGGACGGCTGTTCGTTTGAAGACGCGCTTTCCGACGCCCAAAGACTCGGTTATGCGGAAGCAAATCCCGACGCGGATATCGAAGGGCTGGACGCCGCGAGAAAAATCTGCATCCTCGCGTCCGTATGCTTCGGCAGCTGGTACAGACTGAACGACTGCGCTGAGATAACCGGGATATCGGAGGTCACTCTGAAACATATCGAGGAAGCGAAAAAGATGGGATATAAGATAAAGCTGTTGGGCGTGGCGGAAAACTCGGACGACGGGAAAAACGCGTTGCTGTTTGTCAAGCCCTGCCTCGTCCCCGAAGACGACCTGCTTTACGCCGTAAACGGCGTGTTCAACTGTATAACAGTCACCGGAAATCTGGTGGGAGAAGTAGCGTTTTACGGACACGGCGCGGGCGGCTTGGCAACATCCTCCGCTGTTCTTTCCGACATTATAGAGGCCGTAAAAATTAAAACGCCTCCTTGTGAAAAAAGCAAACCATGTATGATTATTAAAAATATCGATGCAAAAAGCTGCATTGATATTCTCGGCATAAAATATCCGGTAATATAAGTTTGATAGCTGTACAATGATTCCGTCGCACGGGGTTTTCGGAAACAGCCTGAATTAAACCGAACCGTAAAAATCGATTATATAATCAAGCCGGAAAAATTCCGGCTTTTTTGTTTGTAAAGCTGCGGAAAAATTTAATGTCTCACTGAATCCGGCGTACTTATTATGCCGGATTCAAGTGCAAGGTTTTTATATAATTTAATGTAAAAACCTTGTACTTGAATAAATCAAAAAACCGGGAAAGCCGCATCGCGGCTTGGTTTTTGATTTATTCAGTGGATATTATTTTATCATATTTTACAGATAAATACCGTTATTATAACCTTACCGATTTATCCGGCATACACTGACAAGGGTATAATAAACACATGGGAGTAATATTTATGATAATACACATAGTAAAGCCGGGTGAAACCCTGTATTCCATAGCGCGTGAATACGGAGTATCGGTGCAGGTGCTTAGCATTAACAATTCCGTTACAGACCCTCAGACACTCGCTGTCGGGCAATCGATAGCCGTTGCCATACCGTCCGTGACCCATACCGTCAGAGCGGGAGACACTCTCAATTCCATAGCAGCCGAATACGGAACGACGCTCAACCAGCTGTACAAAAGCAACCTTCTTCTTCAGGGAAAAACGGATATATATGAGGGGCAAACCATAATCGTATATATTGAAAAAGATCCTGTCGGATCCTATCAGCTCGGAGGCTACGCTTATCCTGACATTTCGGAATATCTTTTAAACATATCTCTGCCGTTCATGAACTATCTGATGCCCTTTACCTACGGCTTTACCCTTGAGGGAGAGCTTATCGCTCCGGACGACGAATCAATGCTGCGCAGAGCCCGTGTTTACGGAACCAGATCCGTACTGCATCTTTCTACCCTTGACGAAAACCAGATGTTTTCCACAAAAAACGCCACTTATATTTTAAATAACCCCGAGCTTTGGGAAACGCTTTACGATAATCTTCTTGCGACTATACAAAGCAAGGGTTATTATGCGCTCGATGTGGATTTTGAGTTTTTGGGAAAAGAGAACGCGCCGAAATATGTGGAATTCATAGCATTCCTAAGGAACAAATTAAATCCTTTGGGCTACGGCGTTATAGTCGCCCTTGCGCCAAAGGTTTCCGACGACCAACCCGGAATCCTTTACGAGGGACACGATTATAAAGCGCTCGGGGAAGCCGCCAACGCCGTGCTGGTTATGACATACGAATGGGGCTACACCTACGGTCCTCCGCTCGCGGTTTCACCGATACCCAATATGAGGCGGGTTCTCGATTATGCCGTCACACGTATCGAACCTTCTAAAATATTCCTGGGGATATCCAATTACGGTTATGATTTTCCTCTGCCGTATGTGAGAGGCGAATCCAGAGCGGATTCGGTATCCACCAGACAGGCGATAAACATAGCCGTAAGCACCGGATCTGAAATATTGTATGACGAAACGGCAATGGCTCCGTATTTTTATTATACCCAAGACGGAAAACCGCGCGTTGTCTGGTTCGAGGACGCAAGGTCGATACAGGCAAAGCTTGAGCTTTTACCTGTATACGGACTGAAGGGAGCGTTATATTGGAATCTTAACCGCGAAAACAATCAAAATCTTACCGTCATTAATTCCACCATAAACCGGGCTGCGGCGTCATTATTTTAACGTTTGCTACCCTATGCGCGTCATCGCGTCAAAACAACCTTTAAAAACATAAAAATTCGCCTCCCTCTTCGACATACGTTTCGCCGACGCGGCGTTATAATGCCCTCACTCTCAACGCAAAGGACGGTATAACGGATGTACGGCGAAAGGATTATAAAAAGTCAATTAAAAGAAAGAGTGTTAAAGGGCTTCTGGTTCGCGTTTTCCTTCGCTCTGTCATGCGCGGAGGCGAAATGCGGTGTTTACCCATTCGGTCTGGCATTGCTGTGCGGTAACAGCGGAAGAGAGCTTCCCATATTTCTTGGCGTCTTTTCCTCGGGCTTGTTTATGGGGGGAAGCGGTTTGTTCCGTTCGTTGCTTTCCATGGCGGTTTTCGGTATAAAATGGCTCGCCATACGAAAAAAACGCCGCGCTTCCCTGTGGATTAAGCTTATAACGGCGCTTATTGTCACCTCAGCCGTTGCGCTTTGGGAATTCACCGAAAGAAACGTGCTTTTCGAATCGGCGGCGAGAGCCGGCTGTGTTTTCTCAATCCTTCCCATGTTTACCCTTCTTTTTTCCTTTAATACAAGAAACAGTAAGATCATGCGGGAGATATCGGCGCTGGCGTGGATTTACGCCGCGGTAAAAGCCGCTTCGGTTTTCACTTACGGTGCCTTTTCTCCCTGCCTTGCCGTAGGCGGATTTCTTACCCTGTATTATGCCCGGGAGGGGGCGTTTTTCGGAGGAATGTGCGGTTTCGCAGCCGGGATGGCGGCCGGAATCGTTTATATGCCGGTACTGGGTATAGCGGGTCTCGCCTATGGAATTTTCTGCGACGACATGAGAAAATTCGCTCTTTTCTTCGCGGCGTCTCTTTCGGTGTCGTCGGGAGTATATTTGGCCTCTCTTTCCGGAGCGTTTCCCGAATTCCTCTGCATTGTGGCGGGCTTTGCCGTTTTCGGAATAATAAGCGGAAAGCTGAGGCCCGTAATAAAAGAAACTATCCGAAAAAAGGACAGAACGGTTACGCTGAAAAAAATGTCCGCGGCCTTTTCTTCACTTTCGGAAGCCTTCTATGTCGATAATCCTCCGCCCCCAAGCAAAGCCGAAATTGCCGCAACATTAAAGAGCACGGTTTTTGCGTTATGCGACAGATGCGAATTCCGCGGCAGCAAATGCCGTCTTGACAAATATGACCTTATCAACCACCTCACGGAGGTGGCGTGCGGTACGGAGGACGCTCTTCCCAATCATGTCATGCAATCCTGTCCAAAAGCAGATCTGCTCACCGGTCGCGCCTTATCCCTTGCTTCATCCAAGCAATCGGAAGGCGAAAAGGAAGCAAAGCTTTTGACAGACGGCTACAATTCCATCGCAAGGCTGCTGTGCGCGGCGGGTGAAAAAGCCGAAGCGGAAAACGTCACCAACCGCGATCTTTCCAGAAGAGCGGCGGATGTGCTGAAAAAGCTCGGCATACCTTTTTCCTTCGTGGCTGTCAGGGGCACAAGGCTTATGTTGCTTTCCGCATATGGCGCGGAAATGCCCAAAATTAAAGTTTCGGGCGTGGAAATACGCGACCGCCTTTCCGCGGCGCTGGGGATATCCTTTTCGCTCCCGGAATTTGTAAACCGTGAAAACGGCTGTGAAATGGTACTGAAAGCGCTCCCCGCCATAAAGCTTGAATACGCGAAGGCCGAAGCCTCCAAGGCCGGGGAACCCGTTTCGGGTGATACCGTCGTTACCTTTGAAAGCGACGCGCTTATGTTTTATTCGCTCCTTGCCGACGGAATGGGTTCCGGGCGGGAAGCTTCGGTATCCTCACGTCTTGCGGCGTTGTTTATGGAAAAGCTCATCACCGCGGGCGGCGATAAAAAAGAAGCTCTTTCCATGTTGAATAAGCTTCTTCTTGTCAGAAAGAACGAGGTATATACCACCGTCGACCTGTTGGAAATCGATCGGCTTTCGGGCTGTGCGTCACTGATAAAGGCCGGCGCCGCGCCCACCTATCTTTGCAGGGACGGTAAATGCTACAAGCTTGAATCAAGCACTCCTCCTGCCGGGGTGATAGATGATCTTAAGGTTACTCAAACAAGCTTAATGATTAAAAAAGGCGATTGGTTGGTGATGGTTTCCGACGGCGTTCTGCCCCATAACGCCAGCCTGAGCTTACCGAAGGATAAAAGGACGGCATCCGCTTATGCGTCGGCTATTCTTGAGGAAAGAAGGGAGGCGGCGTGCCGCGACGATATGTCGGTATGCGTTATACGCGCTTTTTGATATGCTCTTTTAATATTGACATTTCGGAAAAGAGGTGGTAGACTGTCGCTATACTATATCAAAAGGAAGTAATTCGCAATGTTAAGAATCGGAACGGTTAATATCGACACCTCTCACGCACCCTCATTTGCGGAAATACTGTTAAAGGGCGACAGAGCGCGCTATACCGCCATATATAACGACGGTTTCCGCACCGACAAAGACGTGGATGCCTTTATGGTAAAATACGGTTTGGAAACGCGTTATTATGATCTTGCGGAGATGGCGAAGCATATCGACGTCGCGTTTATACAATCCTGCGACTGGGACAGACATATCGAGCTTTCCTTACCCTTTGTTGATGCGGGTATCCCGGTGTTTATCGACAAGCCCCTTGTCGGAAATATAAGGGACCTTGAAACAATTGAAAAATGGAACGCCGAAGGCAAGATAATACTCGGTACCTCAGCGATGAGATACACCTACGAGCACGACGATTTCTTCGCAAACGCCAAAACGGAGGATATTATATCATTAACCGCGACCGTGGGAGTGGACGAATTTAACTATGCCATCCACGCGGTGGAGGAAATCATGGGCTTTATGGACGGTATAAGTCCTGTATCAACTCAGTTCCTCGGCATTAATACCGTCGGCGCCGAAGATGATAAAATCGAGGTCGATTCCTACAGAGTATTGTTTGAAAACGGAGTTTCCGCTTATTATCATATCTGCAAAAAGGGTTGGCAGCCCTCCACGGCGATAATCATGTGTAAAAAGACCACCTATGTTTATAAAATCGATTCCGGCAAGGTATACGAAGCAATGCTTAAAAGGGTTTGCGACTATTTTGAGGGAAACAAAAGCCGTCTTGCTTCGGTAAAGAGCATGTGCGATTCAATACGCGTGATGCTCGCCGGACGTAAATCGTACCAAAACGGAGGCAGAACGGAAAACATATATGAGATCACCGCAAAAGACGGCGGCTTTGACGGATTGGTCTTTTATAAAGGCTATAAAGCCCAGAGCGGATATTGATACTTAAAAGCAAGAACCGCGGTTTAAAGCCGCGGTTCATTATTTTGATATTTTTTAATATTGATATCCGTAAGGGGGAGGATTCTGAGGCATCTGCGGTTGTTTTTTCGATTTGAAGACTGCCATCTTGACTATCTGGAGTACAAGGGAAATAAAGCAGCATATCATGGCGATAAGCAATCCGTTATTGATAAACTTGGTGTCGTAAAAATACCACGCTCCGCCGGTAAGACCTACGGAAAATTCACCGTTTCCGAGTAAAAAATTTAAATTCTCTACAAGATCATGCGCCAAAATCCAGTAAAACGAGGCTAAAATAAGTGTGATTATCTGAAGCCCGCCGGATTTTCTTTTACAGGATGTCGCTTTTATCCCAAAGATAAAGTCTAATATCATACTGATTATAAGCGTTAACGGTACCAAACCACAGGCAACGGCGGTTACTATTGAATCGTTTTTTATAAGAATTTTTATATCGTCAATAATAACATCTATTTTATTAAATAAAGGTATGCACAGAAACACAACGCCGAGTATGACAAAGCACATTGCGATTATCGCAAATAATTGCGCCGTTTTATTAACGGGCGGTGTGTAAACACCGTAATACTGCGCTGGCATGGGTTGATTCGGGTAAGGTTGATTATACTGCGCTCCGTAGGGCTGCTGAGGAGCTTGGTACTGTTGTTGATACTGTCCGTATTGAGGCGGTTGTTGATACTGGTTCTGCTGAGGCGGCCGGTATTGGTTCTGAGGCGGTATATACGACCCCTGCTGTTCGGGTGGCTGCCGGTTTTGCTGATATTGTCCGTACTGCTGTTGAGGCTGCTGTCCGTACTGTTGTTGAGGCTGCTGTCCGTACTGCTGTTGGGGCTGCTGCTGTCCGTAATCGTACTGAGGCTTAGGTGGTTGAGCTTGTTGATACAGATCCTGCGGAGGCTGATTTGCGACGTCGGGCTGCGTTTGATCTTCGACCGCGGAAGCCGCTTCAACAGGTACGGTTTCTTTCGCATAAGCCGCTTCAGTAAACGGCGCAGGTTCTTCGGTTATCATTTCAGTTTCAGGAATGATTTCAACCGCAGATATGTCTTCAACCGCAACTGCGGTTTCACTCACGGAAACATCCCTGTCATCGGTAAAAATAATCACCGGCTGCGCTTCCGCGGGTTCCGGAACACCCTCCGTAACGGTTTCGGGGATATATTCCGGCGTCTGGTTCACTTCGGACTTTTGCCGGTCTTCGGGTTCTGGTTCTGAAACAATTTGTTCTTCGATTTTATTGCCGCAATTGGAACAGAATTTTGCGTTGTCGGAAAGCCGGGTTCCGCAATTCGGACAAAACATGAAAACATCTCCTTTACTGTATATTACTGCCGTTTGTATACTTAAAATAATTTTATCATTGAGTATATGCTTTGTCAAGCAAAATATTTGGGTATTTTTAGTATTTTCAAGTGTTTTAAACATAAAAAGCAAACGGTGAATCGTTGAATCCGTCTGCTTTTGTTTGCTTAAAAGGTTCTATTTGGCGTTTCGATTATTTTCAAACATTCCTCCGCAAGGCTTGCGTCGTCAAAGCGTTTTGTTCCGCCGTAACGTTTTTTTGCCGCCGTAAGCACTTTTTCAGCATAAAGACGATATCCGTCGGTGTTCGGTCTGACCCTGCCTAAAAACATGTCGTTATATTTGTATTTAACGAACACATCGTCGTGATATGCCGATATGACCGCATAGGGCTTGCCCGATTCGGAGGGATACAGCTCGTTTTCGATTAAATAGCCGTTTTCCCAGAGATACTGCCTGACAAGCTCCGCTTTTGTCATGGGCTGAATTATCAAGCGGTTGAATTTTCCTTTGCCTCTTTCGATAATATCCGTAATAACCTGACCGCCCATGCCGCATATGCAGGCGGTATCATATGTTTTACTGATGCTTTCAAAGCCGTCCGAAAGGAAAAATTCCATTTTATCCGCGACACCATACCTTTCGGCGGTG
This sequence comes from Eubacteriales bacterium, assembly GCA_028701715.1. Classification (GTDB taxonomy): domain Bacteria; phylum Bacillota; class Clostridia; order Oscillospirales; family CAG-382; genus UBA1206. The sequence goes on from JAQVQF010000009.1 coordinate 13,084, forward strand.
GCTTTGGCTCTTTCAAGGGGGGCTTTGTTGATATCGGAAGCCGCCGCAGTTACGCATATGCCGTTTTTTATCAGGTAAACCGGCAGATACCCGTGATCGCTTCCTATATCAATAAACGTACCGGGCTTCACCAGCTTGGCGGCGCAGGCGAGCCTTTCGCCGAGCTTCATCGTTCACCGAATATAAGCCTGGCGTATTTCGCGGCTGAAACCGCGTCCCTGCCGTAAAAATCCGCGCCGATAGAATCCGCGTAATCCTGCGTAAGCACCGCTCCGCCCACCATTATCTTACAAAAGGGAGCTTTTTCGTTAAGCAGCTTAATGGTTTCCGCCATGTTCACCACGGTGGTGGTCATAAGCGCCGAAAGCCCGGCGAGCCGCGCGTGATGCTTCAGCACCGCTTCGAGAATATCCTCCGCAGGTACGTTTTTACCCAAATCTATCACGTCGAAGCCGTAGTTTTCAAGCAAGGTTTTCACAATATTTTTGCCTATGTCGTGTATGTCGCCCTTGACCGTGGCGATGACTATCTTATGACCTTCAGCTTTTCTTTCGCCTTTGTATGAGGTTTTTATTTCCTCAAAAGCCGCTTTCGCCGCTTCGGCCGCCATTAAAAGCTGCGGCAGAAACATTTTCCCCGTTTCAAAGCCCTTTCCGACCTCGTCGAGAGCGGGTACAAGCTGATTGTTTATTATTTCCAAGGGGTTGACGGTGTCGAGCAGCTTTCTTGTCGCCTTCGATGCCGATTCCGCAAGCCCGGCCATTATCGAATCATACAGCGTCAGCTCCGAATAGATTTTTTCCTTGGGCGGCTCCGCGATATATTTGTCCACGTATTCCGAGTACTGCGCTTTAAAGCCCCCAAGCGCTCTCGATGAATAATATGCCGACATCATGCTTTCCGAAAGCGGATTGACTATCCCGGCCGAAAGCTCCGCCTCGAGCGCCATACCGAAGAAAGCGGCGTTGATATTGTCGCGCTTGGGAAGCCCGAAGGATATGTTGGAAACTCCGAGAACCGTGTTAAGACCCAATTTTTCTTTGATAAGTGTTATAGTTTTGATTGTCACCTCTGCCGCATTTTTGGAAGCCGCCGCGGAGGTAACAAGCCCGTCGGCGATAAGGTTGCGTTTGTTTATGCCGTGTTCCGCGGCTTTCGCAACAATTTTTTCCACGATTTTAACGCGTTCCTCCGGAATACCCGAAATCCCGTTTTCGTCCATGGCAAGGCATACCGCCGCGGCACCGTATTTTTTCATAAGCGGGAACACGGCGTTCATCGATTCTTCCGAACCGTTGACCGAATTTATAAGCGGCTTGCCGTTATATATTCTGAGCGCTCTTTCGAGAGCTTCATAATTGGAAGTATCTATCTGCAAGGGGAGCTCCGTCACCGCCTGAAGCGATTCGACCGCTTTTTTAAGCGTGGCGGGTTCGTCTATGCCGGGCAGGCCAACATTTACGTCAAGGATATGCGCTCCTTTTTCCTGCTGCGCCATTCCCTCGCGTAAAATATACTCGCTGTCGCCGTTTCTGAGCGCTTCCTTAAAGAGAGGCTTTCCCGTGGGATTGATGCGTTCGCCGATAATGAGCGGTTCCCTGCCGAACACCGCCACCCGACTTCTCGACGATACGGCGGTGAAGGCTTTTTCTGTAACGGGGATAATGTCGCTGCCTTTCAGACGCGATACGATTTCCTTTATATATTCGTTGTTCGTGCCGCAGCAGCCGCCCACCGCGCTTGCGCCCTCTTCCACAAGGCGTGCCGCCGCTTCCGCGAAGCCGTATTTGTCTATATTATAAACCGTTTTGCCGTTTTTCGAAACCGGTATTCCGGCGTTGGGTGAGCAAAGCACGGGTATCGACGAGCATTTGACAAGCTCGGGCAGAACGCGGATAAGCTGCTCCGGTCCCTCGCCGCAGTTCAAGCCTATTCCGTCTATCCCCATTCCCTCGAGCATAAGACAGGCGTTGGCGGGTATACCGCCGGACATGAGCCTGTCGTTACCGGCAAGTATCATGGTGAGGATAACGGGCAGATTAATTCTTTCCTTTGCCGCAAGCAGTGCGGCCTTCATTTCGTAAGGATCGGACATGGTTTCGTAAAGAATTAAATCAGCTCCGTATTTTTCACCGGCGGCGACTATTTCTCCGAACGCGTCCACGGCTTCCTCGAAGTCGAGATGTCCCAGCGGTTTCAGCAGCTTGCCTATGGAGCCCACCGAAAGAGCTGTGAAAACCTCTTTGCGATTACCTTCGTTGCGGCTGTCGGCGACGGCTTTTTTTGCTAATCCCACGGCGGTTTCCACCATCTGTTCCACAGTGTACGGGGTGCCGTCCAGCTTGAAACGGTTCGCTCCGAAGGTGTTGGTGGATATGACATCGCATCCCGCGTCTATATATGACTTATGAATATCGCAAACGACCTGCGGATGGGTATAGTTCCATTCCTCGGGAAGCTCGCCCGTTTTAAGCCCGGCGTCCTGAAGAAAGGTACCCATCGAGCCGTCGAAGATCATCAGCTTTTTCCCGAATATGTCGGTAAACTTCATACTGTTTTATGCCCTTTCGATTCCTTCCATTATTGCCTTGGCGATGTTAGGACGGTTCATGGTGTAGATATGTATATTCGTAAAGCCGTGCGATATGATATCGTTTATCTGATTGACGGCGTATTCTATGCCCGCTCTCTCCATGTCCGCGGTCGCGCCGTATTTCGCTATGACCGCCGCGAGAGACGAGGGCACGCGGCTTTTAGATAGCTGTATCATCTTACCCATGCGGGAAGCATTGATAACCGGCATAATGCCCGCGAGTATCGGTACGTTTATGTTCATATTTGCGGCTCTTTCGCGGAATTCATAATAGACCTCGTTGTCGAAAAACATCTGCGTGGTCAGAAATTCCACGCCGGCTTCCACCTTAATTTTAAGATGCTCCATGTCCTCGTCCAGATTGACCGATTCGGGATGCCCCTCGGGATAGCAGGCTCCGCCTATACAAAAATCGCCCTGCTTTTTAATATCGTTTATAAGCTCGCTGGCGTATCTGTAATCATCCGGGAGTACAAAGTCGGGATCGGCGGGTATATCGCCGCGCAGAGCCAGTATGTTTTCCACATTTTCTTTTTTCAGCTTGTCTATGACGTCGTTCACCTTGTCCTTTGTGGAGGAAACGCAGGTAAGGTGCGCCAAGGCGGGGAGATTATGTTTGTTGATTTCCTTTGCCACCTCGAGCGTAAATTCCGAAGTGCCTCCGGTCGCGCCGTAGGTGCAGGAAATAAAAGAGGGCTTAAGCAGAGCGGTTTCCTCAACAATTTTTTTGGTGTCCTCAAGCTGTGAAAAAAGCTTGGGCGGAAAAAGCTCCAGCGACACGGTGACCTTATTATTTTTTAATACTTCAGATATTTTCATATGGTAAAAACTCCTTTTCTTTCGGCAGAAAACGAATTTCTGATTGTGAAAGCTCCGCTTTACCGTTTGTGGTTTCGGATATATCAGCTTTAATGCTGATGAATTGTTCTTCTTCTATACGGCATTCGGCGGTGACCGTTTCGGCGTATTCGACGTTCTTAACGGTGACACCGCTTGTCTTAAACAAATAGGTAAGCTTTTGATAATCGGCGTATGACGCTTTCACGTAAAACGACGCAAACCGAACCCACATGACCGTTCCGGCCTTTTCCACCGCCGACTTCGCCGACGCGGTGTAGGCTCTGACAAGGCCTCCCGCACCGAGCAGCGTGCCGCCGAAATAACGTGTGACCACCGCCGCCGCGTCGGTTATACCCTCCTTGCGGAGTACATCCAGCACGGGGATACCCGCGGTGCCGTGCGGTTCGCCGTCATCGGAAAATCTGGTAATATTGCTTTCGCGTATAATATAAGCATAAACGTTATGTGTGGCGTCGGAATATTTCTTCTTAACCGAATTAATAAACTCCGATGCTGCTTCCTCGGTGGAAACCGGGGAAACGGTACAGTAAAACACCGATTTTTTCTCGGTCAGCTCCGTAAAGGCTTTGTTTTTAAGACTTATATAACCCCGGTCGCTCATGATTTGCAAAATACTTTATATACGGCGCGTATCGCTTCCTCAAAATCGCTTTCCGCAACGCCTATGACAATATTAAGCTCCGACGAGCCCTGGTCGATCATTTTAATATTAATACCAGCTTTCGCTATCGCCGAAAACACCCGCGACGCGGTGCCGGGGTAATTGACCATACCGCGACCGACCACCGCGATAAGCGCCATTGAAGGCTCGATCGAAATGTTGTCGGGGTTGACCATGCGTGAAAGCTTGTTAAGCAGGAAGGTTTCCTTGCCTTTTATAAGGGATGAATCCACTATGACCGACATGGTATCGATACCGGAAGGGAGATGCTCGAAGCAGATATTCATATCATAGAAAGCCTGAAGCACCTTCATGCCGAAACCGACCTCCTGGTTCATCATATCCTTTTCAAGATGAACCACGGAAAAGCCCTTTTTGCCGGCGATGCCTGTAATGACTTCGGGATTAACGGCGGTGGTTTCTGAAACAATAAAGGTACCCGGATCCTCGGGCGCGTTGGTATTCCTTATATTAATGGGTATACCGGCAATCTTCACGGGGAAAACGGAATCCTCGTGCAGTACCGTCGCACCCATATAGGAAAGCTCGCGCAGCTCGCGGTAGGTTATGGTACCGATAGGATGAGGATTTTCCACTATTTTTGGGTCGCACATCAGGAAGCCCGAAACATCTTTCCAGTTTTCATATAAATCCGCCATAACCGCGCGCGCCACAACCGCGCCGGTAATATCGCTGCCTCCGCGGGAAAAAGTTTTTATCTCTCCGCACGGAAGCGAGCCATAAAAACCGGGAATGACCGCATATCTTGCGGAAAGGAGGCGTTCCGCCATAAATAAATTGGTTCTGTCGGAATTAAAGGTTTTATCCGGCCCGAAAAATATAATTTCGGCGGCGTCAATGAATTCAAACCCCAAATATTCCGCAAGAAGAATGGCGTTGAGATATTCGCCGCGGCTGGCGGCGTAATCGACGGTGCATCCTTTTTCAAGGTTTTTGTATATTATTTCAAATTCCCGATCCAGCGTCAGATCGAGAGCAAGATCCTTTATGATTTCATCGAACCTATCTTTGATTTTCTTCAGTATATCGGCGAAATCCTTGCCGCACGAGGCGGATTTCTGACATTCTATGAGCATATCCGTGACCTTGGCATCACCGGAAAAACGTTTGCCGGGAGCCGAGGGAACCACATAACGGCGGGCAGGGTCGGACAGAATTATTTCGGCGGCTTTTTTAAACTGCGCGGCATCGGCAAGCGACGATCCGCCGAATTTTACTACTTTGATGCAATCGGATTCTTTCATTTAATTATACCCCGGGAAAGTTATATTTTTAGATGTTAACATATTAGCACACCATTCATAAAAATTCAATAGTCATTTTCTACATACAGTATCAATATATTTTCTGCATATAGTATTAATATATGCTGAATTTGTTCTTAGGTATTGACAAAATACCGTAAAGCGATTATACTTTAAACCTGACGCGCCCCCATAGTTAAATGGATATAACAAGCCCCTCCTAAGGGTTAATTATGGGTTCGATTCCCGTTGGGGGTGCCAATAATCCTCATTCGTAAGAACAGTGAAGACGTTTTCTTTGTCAGCTCGGCTGACATTTTATTTTTACCCTTTGCCATAAGGCACAACATCACTTCTTCGTTTTTATTATTATTTACGCTGAGATGTGTTATACTTTGCTTAATAAATCGGAATTTGGAAAGTTAAAAGAATGAAAAACAAATTTATATTGGTTGCCTCGGTATTACAGCTGATTATCGGTTCTTTGGCGGTTATATCGTTTGTTATATTAGCTCTGAACGGTGTAGATGTTGCAAGATTCATTATTGCGTTGATATTGGCAATAGGATTAATTGTATTAGGCACTTTCGGAATCGTGGAAAACAAGGGAAATAAATAAATTCCGGTTTACAGAGATGTACTTTTTAGTCCTTCTTACCTTATAAATGTACCTTTTGGTCGCACTTATACAACAAAAAAGCGTCTTTTGTCTTTGACAAAAGACGCTTTTTGAACGATTATTCCGCTGTGTGGAACGTGATGTACCGCGCACGGTTATGTGCATGCGAGCGTGGGTGGCGGAACTCATTGCATCACCGCGGCAACCGCTTTTAATTATAATATATTTCCTTATTGACACATACGGTATGTTGTTATATAATTTTTATATATAAAACAGAAACCCGTTATAACACAAGGAGGCAGAACATGAAATTTACCGTTGAGAATCCGGGGCCGCTTACGCTTGTTTACGTTGCAGAAAGCGGCGCATACGAGGACAGGGAATGTATTGCCGCACGTGCGGCGGCCAAGATCGAGGATTCGTTAAAAGCACAGGGTATTACGGGCGGAAGAAAGTTTTTTGCCGAGATGACAATCAGCTCGGGCGGCAAAAAGAATATATACTATGTCGCTTATTCGACGATAGAAGGTGCTTTTACTCCCGTAAAGGGCGTTGATGTCGTAAAAGTCGGCAACGACAGGTTTGCTGTGGCAAAGCTCCCGGCAGGAGATTTTGAACAGCGTGTCGCGGACGCTTTTTCAAAGGAATATCAGGAATGGTTAAAGGCAAACAACCTAAAACAGGACATGTCAAAGGTGCTTTATCTTTGCGAAAGCACGGCGGAGGGCTATGTTCTGTACATGCCGTTGAAATAAACATTTTTACCGTCCTAAATGATAGGTTACTGTAATTCACGTCAACGGCCTGCAAACGGATGAACGAAAGCAGACCTTAATAACAAGCGCAACCGCCGGATTTACTGTTTTTAGTTCCGGCGATTTTTATATTTAATGTCCATTGAATAAATCAAAAAATGCTGTAAATTCATTAAAACTTCAGTTTTTATGAATTTATGCGGCATACGCCGCATGAACAAACCGTTATACGGTTTGTTCAGCAGACATTATTTATAATTTTTAATATCTGATTTAACACAATATATAATAAGCTTTGTAATATTCGGTCGTTTTTTGTAAAACAAGCTATTGACAAATACGTTAGCATATGCTAACATATACTTGTTAGCTTATGCTAACATAAGGAGAATGATTGAATGAAAACTCTCAGAGATATAAAGCCGGGCGACACGGTAAGGGTCGCGAAAGTGACGGGAACGGGAGCGATACGCCGCCGTATCATGGATATGGGCATAACAAAGGGCGTCAGCGTGACTGTTCGGAAAACAGCGCCGCTGGGCGATCCGGTGGAAATAACGGTACGCGGTTACGAGCTTTCTCTGAGGAAGATCGATGCCGAAATGATAATTCTGGAAAGCTAAGCATATGGAAAGAAAAATTAAAATAGCTCTCGCCGGCAATCCCAATTCGGGCAAAACCACTCTTTTCAATGTACTGACCGGTTCAAATCAGTTTGTCGGCAACTGGCCGGGAGTAACCGTTGAGAAAAAAGAGGGCAAAATGAAAGGCAGGGACAACGTTACCGTTACCGACCTGCCCGGAATTTATTCGCTTTCCCCCTACTCGCTTGAGGAAGTCGTGGCGCGTAATTACCTGACAAACGAGCGTCCCGACGCTATTCTCAACATAATTGACGGCACAAGCCTTGAACGCAGTCTGTATCTCACCACCCAGCTCACCGAGCTTGGAATCCCCGTGGTTATAGCCATTAATATGATGGATGTAATACGTAAAAACGGGGACGAAATAGACACAGCCGGGCTGGAAAGGGAATTGGGAGTGCGAATAGCGGAAATTTCCGCTCTCAAAGAAACGGGTATAGAAACGGCGGCCGACGCGGCGATAGAAGCGGCGCTCGGAGCGAGCCCCAGCTCCCCTAAGCATAAATTCTGCGGCAGCGTCGAGCATGCTTTGGCGCATATTGAGGAAGCCGTTCTCCACGATATGCCGACGGAAAAGCAACGCTGGTATGCCATAAAGATATTCGAACGCGACAAGCAGGTTAACGAATTTTTGCAGATTTCCCCGGACAAGCTGACGCATATAGAAAACGACATTAGGGAATGCGAAGGCGAGATGGACGACGACGCCGAGTCTGTAATAATAAATCAAAGATATGCGTATATTGAATCGATAATAGGCAAATACTATATAAAGGCGAAGCATGGCCTTTCGGTTTCGGATAAAATCGACCGCATTGTCACCAACCGTTTTCTTGCGCTGCCGATATTCGCGGCGGTGATTTTTGCTATATATTTTATCTCGGTTTCATGGTTGGGTTCGTATCTTTCCGATTTTGTTAACGAAACGGTTTTCGGCGAATGGATAAACCCCGCGGTTGCGTCGGCGTTACAGTCGGCGGGCTCAGCCGCCTGGTTAAACGGGCTGATAACAGACGGTATCGTGGGGGGCGTGGGCGCGGTGCTCAGCTTTGTACCTC
>JAQVQF010000148.1 GCA_028701715.1 Eubacteriales bacterium
ACACATATTCGGTGTTTTCCGAAAAAAGCTTCAAATAATAATATGGGCATTTAAATTGTACCGTACCCGAATAATCGCCCGAGAAGGATTCGGCGATATCGACATAAAGGGTAATTAAAGTGTTGGCTTTCGCTTTTTCCAGCGTGTCGCCGAAGCATTTTACCGTACCGGTAAACGCGGCTTTTGCGTTATTCAGCGCGTCGTAAAATGTCGAATCATCCAGCAGCTGCGGGACATCGAAATCCTGTTCCGTATTTTCGATAAGATGATTCCGGCTTTCCTCAAAGCCCTTTTCGGGTATCACCGCTTCAGATGTATCCTGCGATGTGTCGCCGCTTTCCTCTTCCGATTCATCCCCGCTCTTTGAACCCTCGCCGTTTGAACTGTCTTCTCGGCTTTCAAGCGGGCTTTCCTCGGAAGTCAGGGATTCGGTCGGCGAGGTTTCGGACACATTGCTATTATCGCCCGATATGGGTACGGAGGAAGGGTTGGAAAACACCACGATAAGAGTAACGGCCAAAGCGACAAGCATACAAGCGGCGCCCGAGGCGGCCGTTATGATGCTTTTCCGTTTTTTTGCTTTTAGCCTTTTGGCTCTGTCGAGTATATCACGGGTGCGGTCGCCGCAGCTCATCATAAACTTCCGTCCCCCTTTATGCCGACATCCGTATCGGTACAGCTCTCCGTACCGACACGGCTTGAGGCGGCAAACATAACACGGTCACGACCGACCGCAATTATTTTTCCGATAAGCGATTCGTTTTTACCCGTAATGTCCGCGATTTGTCGCTTGTCCAGTTTTTGAAAAAAATAAAGGAACAATATCGGCTTCGCATTGGATTCGTAATTGCTCACAATGTCGAATTTAATACGGTCTTCCGGTGCTTTAATGATATATTCGGAAGCCCATTCGGATTCCGAAAGGTCTTTTATTTCCCCGAAAAAGCTTGCGGCTCCGGGTGTGTTCGGCTTCTTTTTACTCCAACGCTCAGCCGCGTCGCCGACAGCTTTGTAAAGGTATACGACAAGCTCCCGTTCGTCCTTAAACGACGGCTTTTTTATGACAAGCTTTAGGAAAGCGGATTCCATAAGGTCTTCCGCTATATTGAAATTTCCCGCCGAATGATACGCGTAGTATATAATATTGTCACTGTATTCGGTCACCAGCGCTTCCAGGCCTGCTTCGCTGCCTTTAAGGAACGCCCTGTAATTGTCAAGACTTTTGTTGCCCATCACGCATTCCTTTCTCATATAATACTTTTATTTATACTTTTAAAGTGCTTTATTTTATCCGATAATATCATATAAAACGTAAAAAAGCCATACTATTAGGTATATTTTTCCCTAATATACAATTTTTCGCATGAATTACAGTTGATTTTTCAAAGCTTGCAATTTTTTAAAACACACTCAAAGCTGCCGTTGTCGGTTACAATTACCCCGTAAGCTTGTCCGCAGCCTATGCTTCCGGGATTAATGAGAGTTATGCCGTCGATACGCTTAATCATTTGTCTGTGTGTATGTCCGTACAAAGCGATCGCCGCTTTTTCCGCCTTCGCCGCGTATAAAATACCGTTTATACTCTCCTTGACCCTTTGTATATGCCCGTGGACGGCGTAAATTTTAACACCGTCGAAAATATCGCATATAAAAGCCGCTCCGGAGTGAAAAAAGTCTCCGTTGCCTTTAATTTTCAGAATTCTTTGCGACGGGTTTTGGCGTTCAAGCAAAGCAATGTCGCCCGCACCGTCGCCTAAAAATATCACAAGCTCTGGCTTTTCGATTGTTAATGCGGCTTCCATCGGCCCGTAATTACCGTGGGAATCCGAAAGCACAAGTATCTTCATCCGTCATATTCAAACAGAGGCGTGGAAAAATATCTTTCCGCCGTGTCCGGGAGAACGGTTACAACGGTTTTTCCCCTGCCTAATTTTCTTGCCAGCCTTTTGGCCGCCGCGACGTTGGTTCCGCTGGAAATTCCGCACATGATACCTTCCAGCTTTGCGAGAGCTCTCGCGGTGTTTATGGCTTCCTCGTCCGAAATAATGGCTATGTATGTATATATATCGCAGTCGAGTATTGCGGGGATGAGTCCGTCGCCTATGCCCATCTGAAGATGAGTGCCTATATTGCCCCCCGCGAGTATCGCCGCGTTTTCGGGCTCGACGGCCCATATCTCGATACCGGGATTTTGCGCCTTAAGCACTGCCCCGATTCCGGTAATCGTGCCGCCCGTGCCAATGCCCGAGCAGAAGCCGTCTATCGGACCCGCCACCTGCTCCATTAGCTCAAGCCCCGTATGATGGCGGTGAACCATGGTATTGGCGGGATTGGCGAACTGCTGAGGCACGAACACATGGGGATCCCGAGCCGCCATGCATTCTGCGACCCTGACGCATTCGGCAATGCAGTCGCCTATATTACCGGCATCGTGCACAAGAATAACCTCCGCGCCGTAATGGCGGACAAGCTTGCGCCTTTCTTCGGAAACCGAATCGGGCATAATTATAACGGTGCGGTAGCCCTTAACCGCTCCCACCAATGCAAGCCCTATACCCTGATTGCCGCTTGTCGGCTCCACTATCACCGTTTCTTTATTTAAAAGCCCTTTCTTTTCGGCGTCGAGTATCATATTGTAGGCGGTGCGGGTTTTTATTGAACCGCCCACGTTCAAGCCCTCGAATTTTACGAGTATTTCGGCTCCGTCCGGATCGGGGATTTTGTTAAGTCTGACCATGGGAGTATGCCCTATGGCCGACAGCACGTTATCATAAACCATCGTTAGCTCCGATATATCATAGTTTTTTATCTGTGCCGGTATCGGTATCAATATCAGTATATGTACTCTGATACGCTGATGCGGAATTTGCTTGTTTATTGTATAATATTATAAAATATATTATAGCATAACAGATTGTGTTTTACAATAGATGTTTTTAATATGCCGTTTATTTTGGATGTTTTTAGTTTTAATATTGATTTTTTTTGAGTATTATGTATACTGTTGTCAATGAGAATAAAACGGAAAGGACGGCCGGGTAACACATGAAAAATGCAGCCATGTTCGACACAAAGCCCTATGACCGCGAATCTTTTGAAAAATACAACGGAAAAGACGGTATTTTCATTAAATACTTCGACACGCGGCTGACCGAAGACACCGCGGGACTGGCGGAAAACAGCGACACGGTCATCGCCTTTGTCAACGATGTATTGAACGCCGCCGTGATAGACAAGCTGTACGGCTGCGGGGTGAAGCTTATCGCCCTGCGCTGCGCCGGTTTTAATAACGTGGATGTAAAGGCGGCTTTCGGCAAGATACATGTGGTCCGTGTCCCGGCGTATTCGCCCTACGCGGTCGCGGAACACGCCATGGCGCTGCTTCTCACCTCGGTACGCAGGACGCATAAGGCGTATAACAGAATAAAGGATTTTAATTTCAGTCTGAACGGGCTTACGGGTTTCGATCTTTACGGTAAAACCGTGGGAGTCGTTGGAACGGGTAAGATAGGTAAAATATTCATAAATATCTGTAACGGCTTCGGCATGAAGGTGATCGCGTATGACCTTTATCCGGATAAAACACTTAACGCGGAATATGTAAGCCTCGAGAAGCTTTTCGAAAGCAGCGATATCATTTCGCTCCACTGTCCGTTGACTTCCGACAATTATCACATGATAAACCGTGAAAATATAGCAAGGATGAAAAGCGGCGTGGTGCTTATAAACACCTCGCGCGGCTCGCTTATCGACGCGGAAGCGCTGCTTGACGGCATAAAGAGCAAAAAAATAGGCGCCGCCTGTTTGGACGTTTATGAAGAGGAATCGGATATTTTCTTCGAGGACAAGTCGGGGCATATCATGCAGGACGACGTGCTGGCAAGGCTGCTTACAATGCCTAACGTGCTCCTTACCTCTCATCAGGCATTTTTAACAAGGGAGGCGCTCGACAATATCGCCGCTACCACTATAGGCAATATAAAGGCTTTCTTTGACAGCGATATTCCCGAAAACGAGATCTGCTACCGCTGCGGTCGCATAGAGGAATGCAGAAAAGAGAGAAAAGAAAAGTGTTTTTAACTTTTAACATATTTAAATTTTCTTATTGTATTTTCCGTTTTACCGTGCTATAATTTTGTTGCATATTTTGAAAGGAGCCCGAAATGAAGCGTTTTATTGCCGTTATACTTATACTTATACTGTCAACGCTGCTTCTGTCAGGCTGCTCTTCTTCGGACGGAACGGATGATCCTAATAAAATAGAAAGTACCGAATACGGGTTTGCTTTTTATTATGACAACGGCTGGACAGAGGATGTCGCCGACAGCGGCATATCGTTTAAATCACCCTCCGATGCCGCGGGAGTATCCAAAGCGCGTATATCGATAAATGTCAACGACACCGATGTAACCGATGTGACAGAATATTGGTCAGCTTATGAATCCTCTTTGATGACCTCTTTCGGTGACTATACTTTAAAAAAGGAATTTACCGGAGATGAATCGGTAATGCTTGACGGAATAAAAGCCGTCCGTGCGGAATATACGGCGACCGTTAGCGTCGTATTATACCGATTCGCCCTTGTGCTTTGCATAAACGACGGGCATATATACAACATATTGCTTTCCTCGGAGGAAGCGGTATTTGACGTTTATTCGCCTTGCATAAATACAATTACGGAGGATTTTGATTTTACGGGATCGGTTCCCGAAAATGAATCTCGGGATACCTCCACCGGCGGCAGAGCGGAAAGCCAAAACGGCGAATATTATTTTAATATTTCGGAAGGCTGGCGCATTGACAGAAACGACGGAATGATAGCCGTAAAACCCGCGGACGGCGGAAACGCAACGGTTTCCGTGATGGTGTTTTCCCTTTCCGACGAAAAAGCAAATTACGGGGTCAACGATTACTGGAAAGAATATGAGGAAGAACTGAAGAGCACATATCCCGGTTACGCGTTTACGCGTGAATATGCCGAAAACGAGCCCAAGCTCGGCGGCGTGGTGGCTTCCCGCAAGGAATACTCCATAACCATAGAGTCGGTTAATTATAAATATATCCAGGTTATTTGTATAACCAAAGGTTATGTTTATTCGGTGCTTTTCGCTTCAAACGACGACGAATATGCTAAGTATTGCGGAGAATTCGACAATATTATCACCGAGTTCAGATTCAGCTAATTTTATAAAAAAAGGATTGACAAATAATTGCCGCCGTGTTATAATACGCTTCGCCGGTTAAGAAACCGGCAGATGATATAATATGGGGGTTTAGCTCAGCTGGGAGAGCATCTGCCTTACAAGCAGGGGGTCACAGGTTCGAGCCCTGTAATCCCCACCAAAAAGGACATCAAACGGTGTCCTTTTATTTTTGTTTTATGGATACTCGGATAGTAATTAAAAATAAAGCCAAAGCTCATAAAACAAAATAGTAATTGACTGGTAAATG